>DASYMY010000247.1:0-2910 GCA_036008825.1 Glaciihabitans sp. | reverse complement strand
ACGTCGCCGGTAAAGGCGGCCCGTATCGTCGCCGGTTGCCCCTCCACTCGTGTGAGCTGCCCCTGTACACGAGCGTTGTGCAGCGCAGCGCTCTAGCATGGTGTCCGTGCGCAAAGTGATCATTCTCGGCTCAACCGGTTCCATCGGAGTGCAGGCTCTTGAGGTGATCGCCGCCCACCCTGACCTCTTCGAAGTGGTGGGGCTGGGGGCGGGAAGTAACCGCGAGCTGGTCACCAGTCAGGCAGCGCAGTTTGGCGTCGACAACATTGCGTTGGGCGTTGATGAGGCTTCCCAATTGGTGCGCACGGTCGAGGCTGACGTTGTGCTCAATGGCATCACCGGGTCGGTGGGTCTCGGACCAACCCTTGCCGTGTTGGAGACGAACGCCACTCTCGCGTTGGCGAACAAAGAAAGCCTCATCGTTGGCGGCGATCTGGTGAAGAAGAAGCTGCGACCTGGCCAGCTGGTTCCCGTTGACTCCGAACACTCCGCTATCGCTCAGGCGCTGCGATCCGGCACTCACGCCGAAGTGCGGCGCCTAATCCTGACGGCCTCCGGTGGACCGTTTCGAGGACGCAGCCGCGAATCACTGGTCGATGTAACGCCGCGCGAGGCACTGGCGCACCCCACCTGGGACATGGGACTGGTCATCACCACCAACTCCGCCACCCTCGTCAACAAAGGTCTCGAGGTTATCGAGGCCCACCTTCTGTTCGACGTTGACTACAACAACATCGATGTGACAGTGCACCCGCAGTCGATTGTGCACTCCATGGTCGAGTTCGTTGACGGCTCCACCATCGCCCAAGCCTCCCCACCGAACATGCGTTTACCAATCTCCCTCGGCTTGGATTGGCCCAACCGAGTTCCCGGAGTGGGCGCTCCGCTGGACTGGACAACGGCCAGCAACTGGACTTTTGAACCCCTCGACCCCGTTGCTTTCCCCGCCGTTGAGCTAGCCAAAAAGGTCGGCAGGGCCCGTGGAACCTACCCGGCGGTGTTCAACGCGTCCAATGAGCAGGCTGTTCTCGCTTTCCACGCGGGAATCATCGGCTATCTCGACATCCTCGACATTGTCGATCAGGTTGTCGACGGCCACACCGATGAGGGAAACATGTCGCTGGAGAGTGTTCTTGGAGCAGAAGTTACCGCTCGCGCCGAAGCCGACCGCCTTATCGCGTCTCGCGCGCGCTAAGCGGAGGCAACCATGACCGTTCTCATCGCTGGCTGCGGCGACCTTGGCACCGAAATAGGCCTCCGGCTGGCCGAGCTCGGCCACACGGTTGTAGGCATCCGTCGCTCCGCAGACAAACTTCCTGCACCTCTGCTGGGGCAATCGGTGGATCTCACCACCACCCAACCGCACATCCCGGCGGATACCAATCTCGTTGTGGTCGCCATCGCCGCAAGTGCTCCCACCGTTGAGGCGTACCAAGCCGCCTACGTTGACGGGTTGCGTAACCTTCTCGACGCGTTGGACGCAGCACAGGTTGTCCCAACACGCATGCTGGTTGTGTCCTCCACCGCCGTGTACAAGGTCACGGATGGCAGTTGGGTAACCGAATCCACACCCACTTCGGCCAGTTCCCCCACCGACCAGATTTTGATCGACGCCGAACAATTGCTGCGTGAGCGCATGCCACACGCCAGTGTCTTCCGGTTGGCCGGCATATACGGTCCCGGGCGTGAACGACTGATCAGCCAGGTGCGCGAAGGACGAGCAACGGTCACGGCGAACCCGCGCCACACCAACCGAATTCACCGCGATGATGCCGCCGCAGCCGCCGTGCATTTATTACTCAGAGCGGATGCCCCTGCGCCCATCTACATCGGAGTGGACAGCGATCCCGCTCTCCGCAGTGATGTGCTCGAATTTTTGGCCACAGAGCTGAACGCCCCAGCCCCCACGGTAAGCGACACCGACAGCGAACGTGGGGGAGACAAACGGTGCAGCAATGCGCTGCTGTTAGCCACCGGATTCCAGTTTCGCTACCCCAGCTACGTCGAGGGCTACCGGGCGCTGCTGGCCGGCGAAGGTGTGCGGCACCCGTAGCGCGTTGTAGCCGGCTATGCCTGCACGGGTTCGAGAATAACGTGAACGCTGACGGGCTCTGGGTGACGCAGCGGCAGCACAACAACCGTTACGGACGTGGCCAGATTCCGGAGCTTCCTCGACGGTGGCTGGTGAGTAGGTGAGTGTCGACAACACCAGCTGCTTCCATCAATGCATACATGGTCGTGGGGCCAACAAAAGCGAATCCGCGGCTGCGCAGCGCTTTCGCCAGCGCGATGGATTCGGGAGAGGTTGTGGGCACTTCCTGAGCAGTGCGCGGTGCAGGGGTGTGGGACGGCTTAAACGACCAGACAAAGTCGACCAACCCGCCGTCGTCGCGGAGCGCAATGGTTGCAGCGGCGTTCGTGATCGCAGCCCGGATCTTGAGCCTGTTGCGCACTATTCCGGTGTTGTTGAGAAGCCGCTCGACGTCGGTGTCGGTAAAGGCTGCGACGCGCTCGGGGACAAAACCGTCAAATGCCGCTCGAAAGGCGGGACGTTTGCGCAGGATGGTGGCCCACGACAGGCCCGCCTGAAATGCTTCGAGGCTCAGACGTTCGTACATGCCGGTCTCATCTGTGACCGGCATTCCCCATTCGGTGTCGTAATAAGCGGTCAGTAGAGGGTCAACCGACGCCCACGCTGGTCGAGCGAGACCATCAGGCCCCACAATCGTGCCGTCGTTCGTGTTTGCCATCAGGGCATTAGCTTAGGCCGGTCACTCGCATGGTGATGTTGATCCGACCGGTCGGCAAACCACACCCTTCTGGCGCTGTCCCTGGGTGCACGGCGTTGACACCGTGATAGGCAAGCCGGGATGCTCCGCCGAACACAAAGAGGTCGCCGGACTCCAGCTC
>DASYMY010000246.1:0-1949 GCA_036008825.1 Glaciihabitans sp. | reverse complement strand
CCCCCAACCCGGTCGCCCCTAACCCACTCGCTGGTAGCCCGGCGCTCGCCAGCCACCCCTCCTCCACAGAGCGCCACCGTGCTCCTGGACGGTACCGCTGAGCTGCCGGCTCGACAGTGCACTCTGGAGGCATGTCACCGTCGGTGAATGCAGCCGTGGCTCAGCAACGCCCTCCTCGACGCACTTGCCGTGGTGCTTCCCATCAGCTGCGCCGGCTGCGGAGCGCCCGACCGCAGTATTTGTAGCGGATGCCTTCGCCAACTGGTCGCCCGCCCCACCCAGCACACCCTGCCCTCAGGTCTGCTGGTCACAACGGCGCTCGACTACACGGGCCCAGCCCGCCAGGCCATCCTTGCCCTCAAAGAAAACAACAGAACCGACGCGGTGAGCGCACTTGCTGCACCGTTGCGAACCTTACTGATGCCGCTGGTTCTCCCCGACATTGAACTGGTTGCGGTTCCGACAAGCCGCTCAGCATGGCGGCGGCGGGGTTACGACCCCGTCGCGTTGCTCTGTCGGCGGGCCGGCTTTCCGACCCACCGCGTTCTCACACATCGTCGACGCACACGCAGCCAGAAATCGTTGGGGGAGGAAGAACGCGCATTAAACCTGCACTGCTCCATGGCGGCACGCTCGCCGTTGACGGGTCGCCGTTTCCTGCTTGTTGACGATGTGCTCACCACCGGTGCCACCCTGCTGGAAGCCGCGAGGGCGATCAACGCGGCCAACGGGGAGGTCGTGGGCGCAGCTGCACTGTGCTTCACCGCGCGTCACACGCAAAGACGACAGTAACTCGTGAAGTTCACAGTGACTTTGTCAGTTAACGGGTCTACGGTGAACACACAAGGCGCGTAAGGTCACCGCCTGGTACACCGGGCGGCGCGCAAGTGAGCTGGAGGTCAGTGTGGAAATTTCCATCACAGGACGCAACCTGGGAGTCACAGACAGGTTCCGTGAATACGCAACAGAGAAGGCTGACAAAGTCGCTCATCTCGCGGATAAGGCGATTGCTTTTGAAATCAAAGTGTGTCGCCACCATGAGAAATCGACCGGTCAAAACGGTGACGATCGGGTAGAACTTACCCTTATCGGCCCCGGCCCGATTGTTCGAGCTGAAGCTGCCGGTCGCGATAAATACGTCGCGTTCGATTCGGCTCTCGACAAACTCGTGGAGCGTATTCGTCAGGCAAAGGACCGCAGAAAAGTCCATCGTGGTCAACGTCGACCCACATCGCTACATGAAGCATCAGCCGATGGGTTCCGCGTAATCGACATCACCCCGGCCCGCGCCGAAGTGATCGAGAACGTCAGCACCGGCTCCGTGCCTATTCAGAACACCGAGTCCGCCGAAGTCGACGACGAGGTTTACAGCCCCGTTGTTATCCGCACCAAGGTGTTCCCCGCCTCGAGAATGAGCATTGAAGATGCCGTTGACCATATGGAGTTGGTTGGTCACGATTTCTTCCTGTTCCTCGATAGCGCGAGCGATCGGCCAAGCGTTGTTTACCGCAGGAAAGGGTGGGACTACGGGGTGATCAGTCTCGACGAAAACCTTGAAGACGCACCCGAGGCCCTAGCCGAGGCAAGTATGGCAAGCCGCTAGCCGCGCCAGCAGTACTGTGCCGGCGCTGAGATGGCCCCCATAGGGGTGGTCTCAGCGCCGGCACACCTACGCTTGGTAACATAACGAGCCCGTAACAGCAGGTGCAGGCGCCGAAAGGTGTTACCGCAGCCGCCGCTTACGGCCAGTCACGCACAGTGACGGCGCCATCTGGCGCACAGATAGAGACCCATGGGAGTTATCGGTGGCAAACGTTCTCGAACGCGCACTTCGCGTAGGTGAGGGTCGACTTCTCCGTCGACTCAAGCATTACGCAAGTGCTGTTAACCAGCTTGAAGCCGACTTCAAGGACCTCACAGACGAGGAACTGAAAAACGAAACGGTTGAG
>DASYMY010000245.1:0-1852 GCA_036008825.1 Glaciihabitans sp. | reverse complement strand
AGCAGACCTACACGATCACCTACAGCCAACAGAACGTGGTGCGGTCCTTCGACGACACCAACTCGGACGAGTTCTATTGGGACACCAATGGCACCGGCTTTTCGCAACCCTTCGGTTCGGTGACTGCACGGGTTCACGTTGAGGCTGAGTTGGAGGGCGCGCTTTCTGGCAACACGGCCTGCTACGTGGGTGCGCAGGGCTCAACAGATACCTGCACCATCACTCAAGAAGCGGATGCCTCCGGCCCCCTGTTCACCGCCACCGCGGCGGATCTCAGCGCTGGCGAGAACGTCTCAGTGGCTATCGGATTTGATCAGGGAACCTTTGTTGTGCCTGACCCGCCGCAGCGGGCGTTGTGGAGCACAATTGTTGCGGCAATCCTCATCACACTTGCGGTTATTGCTGTTATCGCCGCCATTATTGACCGCGTGCGGCTACACAGAGGGCACCGCGGGCGCGGCACCATCATCCCGCAATACAGTGTTCCCACCGACCTGAACTTGCTCACCGCTGGCGATTTAGTTGGGCGCCAAAAGTCCGCCTTGGCCGCCGAATTCGTTAGCCTCGCCGTGCGCGGAAACATTATGATCTCCGAACTCGACGACGATTATCGCCTGCACTACATCGACTCAGAGGGTGTTGACGAGCGTGAGAAGGAACTACTAACGGTTCTGTTTGGAAAGAAGCCCAAGCCAGGAGCGGTCAAACGGCTGGGCAAAGCCAGCAACAAATTTGCCGCCGCGGTCAAGAAGATTTTGGCTCACGCCGAATCGGACAACATCACGAACGGTTTGCGTGTGAAGCGGCACTCGCCTATCGCACGGGCTATGGCAGGTCTGCTTACTGCTCTGACGGTGGCGTCAATCCTGTTATTTGTGATCGACCTCATTGTCTCTCCTGTGCCCAACGTGTTCGGATTTGTCGCCATACTCGTCACACTTTTCTGTGTCATCGGTGGGGTGGCCTGTGCTGTGCCCTTTACTGTCGCGACCGAGGCTGGCGCCGAAAGGCGCGACTACATTGAGGGTTTGCGAATGTATCTTGCTCTCGCCGAGGCAGACCGGTTCAAAATGCTGCAGTCGCCTGATGGGGCACTTCGCAGCGCGGGCGCCGACGACTCCGAGATTGTGAAACTGTACGAGAAGCTTCTTCCGTACGCGGTGCTGTGGGGTGTTGAAGAGGAGTGGGCAAAAGAGCTCGCGGTGGCGTACCACGACACGCAGCCCGAGTGGTACTCCGGTTCGAGTGGTTTCAACCCCGTTGCCTTCGGTGTCGCGATGCACGCGTTCAGTGCCTCATCGGCGACGACGGCAACTCCCGCGTACTCCAGCAGCAGCGGGGGTAGCTTCTCCGGCGGATCAATGGGTGGCGGGTTCTCCGGCGGCGGCGGAGGCGGCGGTGGGGGCGGCGGGCGCTAACCGCTCCCGCTAGTACACGCGGCGGGTTTCCGCGCCGGTAGCGGGAACCCCTTCAATTGAGCCGAAAACCGCACGACCGTTACCAACGCGGGGTGTGCTGTTGCTCGGCGCGGGCGAGAGCGGCAACCATCTCTGTACTAGAGGATTAGGCGGAGTTTATGCCCTCACTTACCCCAAACGAAGACTTCGAGATCACCCGTGCGAACCAATCGGGGCGGGTCCCCGTGGTGTTTGTGCACGGGCTCTGGCTTCTTCCCAATAGTTGGCAGAGATGGCAAGCCTTCTTCGAGGCTGAGGGCTTTGTGACACTCGCACCGGGCTGGCCCGATGACCCAGAAACGGTTGCTGAGGCCCGCGAACACCCCGAGCTTTTCGCCGGAAAGTCGCTAGCCGGGATTACGGACCACGTCGCGAATGTGATTCTGTCCCTCACC
>DASYMY010000244.1:0-3080 GCA_036008825.1 Glaciihabitans sp. | reverse complement strand
TCTTTTGATAGGCGGATGCTGCTTCCTGATTGGTCTCGGACTTGGCCTGGTCGCGACCCCCAGTCTGATTGCCGCCCAGGCCAGTGTCGGCTGGGACGAACGAGGAGTGGTCACAGGAAACAACCTCTTCGCTCGGTCAATTGGAAGCGCTGTTGGTGTCGCCATTTTTGGTGCCATTGCGAACGCGACTATTAGCGCAACCGGAGGGAATGAGAGCGACCCCTCATCGGTGATTGCTGCCTCATCCGCTGTGTTCATTGCGGTGGGAGTTGTGGCCGTTGGCACAGTCGCTGCGGCTCTGGCCATGCCCAGAAAAGAGCGGATCGGCTGACCGTCACGGTGTCGCTCCTCCACAACGCCGAGCCACCAGAAGTTATCCGCTGGCCATCCCACGATTGTGTGGTGCGGCGCCTCGCAGGGCCACACTCGGGCTATGACCAGTACCGCCACCTCTGCCGCTCTCCTCGCGGCCTCATCGGCTGCCACCACCGCGGTCGAAGCGATCTCGCTCACGGTGACGGACTACCGCGAGCTCGACAATCCCACTCTGCTCGATCTCAGTAGGGCAGCTGCCCATCGGCTCCATCTGGTGACGGCCGAGCAGGCGCTGTTGGCGGGGGAGATCGCTCACCGCTCTCACCCCTCGTTGGGGTCCAACGGTTTGGCCGCGCAACAGGGATGGCGCACCCCGGAGGAGATGCTCAAAATCACCACAGGGATTACCGGGATCAACGCCAGCAAAGCGGTCCGTGTTGGCCGACTTTTGCACGACACACAAGTTGGAACAAGCGACCCCACGACTGACGAGACACCGACCGTAATCGAACCGTGGTTGGAAACAGTAGGTACAGCGCTCCTGCACGGTCTTTCCGTTGAAGCGGCGGATGCCATCCGAACGGGTCTGCGCACCCCCACCGAGTCGGTAACCAGCGCGAAGCTCGCCGTCGCAGCTGAGGAGCTTGTGCGGTTGGCTGAGACCGTCGACCCTGACCGCTTGTTCAAGCACGCCAGACGCTTGCGCGACGAACTCGACATGGAAGGCACAGGCGACCGTGAAGAGGAGATGCGCGCCCGCCGCTCATTGAAGTTGTATCGGCGGCCAGACGGGATGGGTCGGCTGGTTTGGGACCTCGACCCCGAGACACTGGCCATTGTTGGCAACGTTTACGACCGGGCAACCTCGCCCCGTCTCGGCGGTCCGCGGTTTGGCCCCACCGAAATGCAGAGCCACGCTTCACGGATCAAAGCCGACCCACGCTCGACCCTTCAGCTCGCAAGCGACGCGTTCACCACCCTGCTGCAGAACGGTGTGACCGCCGACCCGTCTGCCGTGTTGGGGACAGGAACCCCCGCCGTTCACATCCTCGTCCCGGCTGCTGTCATAGAGAAGCGCCAGGCCCACGGTCAAGGGTGGATGGAAGGCCAACCCGACCCGGTGAGCCTCGACACTATCGAACGCAACATCTGCGCGGGTGCCACAACAGAAATCACGGTGGACTCGGCGGGAAATCCGCTTGACGTGGGCCGAGAGCAGCGCCTCTTCACGGCTAAGCAGCGTCTCGCGCTTGCCGCTCGTGATGGCGGATGCCGGTGGAGCGACGAGTACGGCAACAGCGTCTGTGACCGCCCACCGTCCTGGTGCGAAGCCCATCACATCGAGTTTTGGAAACGAGACAAAGGCAAGACCAACATCAGAAACGGCACAAGTTGCTAATCCGCCCCTTGGTCCGTCTCGGCGCCCTCTTCCGCGATGGAGCCTCGAATGGGCTCAAGTATCGGCCAGATTGATAGTTCCAAAAGAGAAAGTCGTCCAGAACTTTCCAATTTCCTAAACAAAGCCTTGGCTGGTTCAATATTATCTAGAAGGCAATGCTTCGCCAGTTTTAACTCGTCCTCCGCGGCGGAAACATCCCAGGCTTCCACCTCGCCCCGAATTGACTCGATTCCGTCCAACTGCTTCTGCGCGTGGAAGGAGTTCGCTCGAAGTCGCTCTCTGGTTGAAGCATTTGAAACCAGATGGTCAAGTTGCGCTGACAAAGGTGCGACTGCCCTCCATCTGCCCCCTGTTAGTAGATCGAAAGTTGAATCAGTGACCCCCGCGTCTGGGTCAAGTTTCTTTATGTCCGCCTTGCCCCTGCTCGATGTGCAAACCGCCGCTACAGCGGATTGCGTGAGCACGATTGCCGCGCGCGCCATTCGGTCCATCGCGTCGTATAAGTACTCTGCGGTGACCGGAAGTTCAGCACCGAGCTTCACGGCTGCGCCCTTGTTCCCCAGAGCGGCGATGTATTGAGCGGACGCTCGACCTCCAGCGTGCACGTGGACGTTGCGTCTCATCACAACTTCGGCAAGGAGATCGTTGACCCAATCCGTGTTGGATCGCGTTGCGCGCCCAAGGAACTTCATCCAACTAGTCATGCCGTCATACATGAGGGACTCGACATAGGCATCCGCGCTAGCGGTTGTAAACGAGTCGATGGATTCGTGTATCGCTACTTCTTCATAAGTGAATTTTCTGTCAGAGGCGTTCATCACAGAAGGGTCGTAGCGCAGACTTGACGTGATCATCCGCGAGATAAAGACCTCGAACTGGGCTACAGACGCGATAAGAAGCGATTCGAGCATGAGCCCGCTTCGCGACTTCTCCGCCAATATCTTGACGCACGTCACAAACACATTCACGATGGCTCGCGGTGGTAGTCCGGCTTCCTTGATCGCGTCTTCGAGCTCGCTCCTCAGTCGCTCTGTTTCGTCATGTTCCTCATCGCCAGCGTTCCCAGGCTCGGCTACCGATTCATCGGCCGATTCTTCGCCTCGCGCAGTGTCGCTCGGCTTGCCTGCGCCCTGCGTGTTCCCGGCCGGCTGATTCTCACCTTCCACCTCGTCCTTGGTGGCTCTAGCGTGACGCTCCTCATGCGCCAACAACATCTTCTCTGCTGCCGTGAAAATCGTCATCGATGTCGCCAGCGGGTGCTCGGGATGCCCTATCGCTTCGCTGAGTCGCTTTGCGCGACTCTCAGGAAAGTCAAGCCGCGCGGCCTCTGTGTCAGATAATCGAGCCAAATCCAGCACAGCATTCT
>DASYMY010000243.1:0-13537 GCA_036008825.1 Glaciihabitans sp. | reverse complement strand
CAATCCGGCATGCCGTGCCCGATCCCGACGACCACGCGACCGGGGAACAGTTCTTCCAGAGTGGCGATTTCCATCGCCGCGAATGCCACATTTCGGGCGCCGGCGGGCAGAATGCCGACTCCGACGGTGACGTGTGTCGTGCTCGCCAGTACGGCGGCGGCCTGGGCGATTCCGCCGCGGAAGCCGAGATCCTCTACGACCCAGACTTCGTCGAAGCCGAGCCCTTCGGCGCGCCGAGCGAAAGCGATGACCTCGTTTGCGGGGAGGTCGCGGGGAAGCATTACTCCGACGTCGCGGGAATTGGTCATCTTTGAACTCCTATGGTCGAGCTTTTTCTTTGTTGGAACAGGGGTTTCGTGTCGACGTCAGACACCTCATCGCCTACGGCAGTGCGAGCGCGATGGCGGTGGCCGCGACAAATCTACCCGGTTGAGGGCGAGCCACCCAGCTATCAGTCGGCGGGTTAACGCAGACACCCCGGCGTACCGATCAACGGTCTGCCGGGGTGGCTAAGTTACACAGGTGGATTTCGCTAAACGAGCGACTCCCGCCAGGCGGCGTGCAGTTGCGCGAAGCGACCGGTGCCGGCGATGAGGTCGGCGGGGGTGCCATCCTCAACGATCATGCCGTGCTCCATCACCAGAACGCGGTCGGCGATAGCGACCGTGGACAGGCGGTGGGCAATGATGATGGCCGTGCGATCGGCCAGCAGAGTTTGCAGGCCGTTCTGAACCAGGCGCTCACTCGGGATATCGAGGGACGCCGTCGCCTCATCGAGGATCAGCACAACCGGGTCGGCCAAAAAGGCTCGAGCGAACGAGAGCAGCTGGCGTTGCCCGGCCGAGACCCGACCACCACGCTTGTTGACGTCGGTGTTGTACCCGCCGGGAAGCGACTCGATGAACTCGTGTGCGCCAACAGCCTTGGCCGCTTCGACGATCTCGTCGTGGGTGGCATCCGGCTTACCGAGTGCAATGTTCTCAGCAACTGTTCCGGAGAACAGGTACGCCTCCTGCGTGACCATCACGATGGCGCGGCGCAGATCCTTGGGGTGCAGCTGACGCAGGTCTACTCCGTCGAGGGTGACAACTCCCTCGGTGGGGTCGTAGAAGCGGGCCATCAGTTTCGCGAGCGTTGACTTGCCAGCGCCGGTCGAGCCCACAAGGGCAATGGTTTGGCCAGCAGGCATGTCGAGGTCGAACTTCGGCAAAATGATGCGCTCGGGTGTGTAGGCGAAGGTGACGTCGTCGAAGACAACGTGACCTTCGGCTTTCCACAGGTCAACGGGATTGACCGGGTCGGGCACACCGGGTGCCTCCTCCAGCACTCCGGAGATCTTCTCCAACGCTGCTGTTGCGGATTGGTAGGAGTTGTAGAACATCGCCATTTCCTGCGCGGGGGCGAAGAACTGCCGGGTGTAGAGCATCGCGGCCAGCAAGAACCCAATTTCGAGCCCACCGTCGGCGACCCGGAGGGCACCCACCAGCAGCACAACGGCCAACGCGACGTTACCGATCAGAACCAGTCCGGGGTCGAACACTCCAAAGAGCTGGATGACCCGGCTGTTAACCCGACGGTAGTCCTCCACCAGGCCACCGAACTCGGCCTCGTTGCGCTTTTCCTTGCGGAAGGCTTTGACCGCGCGGATGCCGGTCATTGTCTCGACGAATTGCACAATCAGGCGAGCGGAGGTGACGCGGGTTTCGCGAAACATTACTTGTGAGCGCTGCTGGAACCACCGGGTCAAAAAGCCCAGCGGAATCAGCGCGGCGAACAGGATGAGGCCGCTGATCCAGTCCAAGCTGAGCAGCGCGATCGCGATGAAGATCATGTAGAGGGCGCCCTGCACCAGCTGGTTGATGCCGGAGTCAAGCAGTTCGCGAATGGAATCCAGGTCACTGGTCTGACGAGCGATGATGCGCCCGGAGGTGTAAGTCTCGTGGAAGTCGAGGCTCAGCCGCTGCGTCTGGAGGAACACCCGTTTGCGCAGGTCAATGAGGATGGCTTGGCTGATTCGTGCGGTGAGCACGGTGTACCAGGCCATCAGCAGGGCGCCAATCACGGCGGTGCCGAGGAAGGCGACCACGGTCAGTGACAGCGGCATCCAGTCCTGTTGCATCAGCGCGGGCAGACCGTTGTTGATGCCGTAGGCGATCAACGCGGGGCCGGCCACCTGCGCGGCCGTGCTGATGGTGACCACAATCATGGTCAAAATCACACGACGCTTTAGCGGGGCCAGGAGCGACTTCAGCAGCTTGAAGGAGCGTCGGCGCATCTGGGCGCTTTCGGCTTTGGTGAAGTCATCACGTTCTTCACCCTGTACACCGGTGACACTCATCGCTGGGCCTCCTTTCGTTCACGGTCGAGTTCGTCTTCGAGGGACGAGATCACAAAGCGGTAGTGCTCATTGGTGGCCAGCAGGTGGGAGTGGGTTCCCACCGCGCTGATCCGGCCGGATTCCAGTAGGGCGACCCGGTCGGCGAGCATCACCGTTGAGGGGCGGTGCGCCACCATCAGGGCTGTGGTGGCGGCCAGCACCCGGCGGAGGGCTTCCTCCACCAGGGCTTCGGTGTCCACGTCGAGCGCTGACAGTGGGTCGTCCAACACCAGAACCTTCGGTTTAGCGGCAATGGCGCGCGCCAAAGCGAGGCGCTGCCGTTGTCCACCGGACAGGCTCATCCCCTCTTCACCCACCCGGGTGTCGAGGCCAAGCGGTAGGTCGTAAACGAAGTTCGCCTGGGCAATCTGCAGGGCTTCGTCTAACTCGGCGTCTGTGGCATCCGGTCGTCCCAATAAAACGTTCTCGCGAACGGTGGCCGAGAACAGGGTCGCGTCCTCGAACGCCATCGCGATGTTCTGACGGAGGTCTTCCCGAGTGAGATCGCGGATGTCCACACCATCGAGCAT
Source organism: Glaciihabitans sp. (assembly GCA_036008825.1). Classification (GTDB taxonomy): domain Bacteria; phylum Actinomycetota; class Actinomycetes; order Actinomycetales; family Microbacteriaceae; genus Glaciihabitans. The sequence continues at coordinate 10,630 of DASYMY010000243.1, read as the reverse complement.
CACTGCACCGCCCGTGACGTCGTAGAGACGGGTGGTCAAGGCGGTGATGGTGGACTTGCCAGAGCCGGTGAGACCCACCAAGGCCATGGTCTCCCCCGGCTCCAAGCTCAGCTGAACACCGTCGATGAGGTCGGGGTATTGCGCTGCGGAGTCCTGGTAGCGAAAGTGGACGTTCTCGAAGCTCAGTCGGCCGATTGGATTGACTAGCTTTTTGGGCTCTTCCGGGTCGGAGATGGGGTTGGGTGAGTCCATCACCTCGAAGAACCGGTCGGTGGCGGTGCGGGCGTCAAAGGTCATCGACAGCAGGAACCCGATCGACTCGACCGGGAAGCGCAGCACTGTGGCCGTGGCGAAGAACGCCACCAGGTCACCAGCGGAGATCTGCCCGTCGGCGGCTAACCACACTCCACCGAGCAGGGAGAGGGCGAAGGTGACGTCGGGCACAAGGATGAGCCACAACCAGATGCCGGCAATGGCTTTGGCTTTCTCGATCTCGGTGCCACGCAGGTTCTCGGCCTGGGCGGCGAACCCGTTGAGGGCGTGCTTGCCACGGCCGAACGCTTTGAGCACCCGGATACCGTGCACGGACTCCTCAACGGCGGTCGCCAGGTCACCGGCCTGGTCTTGGCTGCGGCGGGCGACGGTGGAGTACTTGTTTTCGAAGAGGTAGCCGTAGATCCACAGCGGGATGGAGCAGGCCATAAAGATGAGACCAAGCACCCAGGAGATGTTCATCAGGAAGATGAAGCCAATAACGATGGTCACCACGTTGACCACAAGCAGCACAATGCCGAAGGAGATCCAGCGACGGATGAGGTTCAGGTCGCTGACGGCGCGCGACAGCAGCTGCCCGGATGGCCACCGGTCGTGGAAGCTGACCGGAAGGTCCTGCAGTTTTTTGTAGAGGGCGTTGCGGAGGCTCGCCTCAACGTGGGTGCCTGGGCCGAGAACAAACCAGCGGCGCAGCGCAATCAGGATGGCCTCGGCGATACCGAGCCCCAGAACGACGAACGCGGCGGGCCAGATCTGTGAGGTGTCACCGGTTTGGAGAGGGCCGTCGACGAGCACTCGCAGCACCTGAGGGATCAGAAGCGAGACAACGGCGGCGCCGAGCGCCGCCACCATACCCAGGTAAATGCGGGGCATCGCCGGGCGCGCGTAGCTGTAGAGACGCAGTAGTGCCTTGGCAGTTCCGGGTCGAGTGGGTGTGTGGACAGAACGACCGTCATCGGTCGAAGAGGAAGGCATGAAAATCCCTGGTCAGTGATCGAACAAATCGCTAACCGGAGTAAGTCACAGGCAAGGGCCGCGCCCCCGGGCAGCCTTTTAGACTATCCCCAGGGCGCGGCAACCTGCAACTCGCGTTTTAGCGAATACGCACCGAGAGGCAGGTGACGCAACCTTCGAGTTTTTCGAACTCGCTAACGTCGACCGTGACCACGCGATAGCCCAGGTCGGCGATCAGCGCGGCGGTGAGCGGTGCCGATGCTGACATCAGGACGGCGTCGTCGGCGAGCACAACAACGGCCGAACCGGTCTCCTCCGGCACTGCGAGGAAACGGTCGAAGAGTTCAGGGTGCTCCACCTGCGGCGCGAAACCGATAACGGTGCCGTCCGGCAGTGCGGTGACGGCGCTTTTGAGGTGCAGCACTTTGCTGATCGGCACGGCGACAACCGTAAAGCCTTGGGCGCTGGCAATAGCGCGGAATTGGCGGATGCCTTCCGCGTTGGTGCGTCCGCCACGCCCGACGTAAATGGTCGAGCCGACCTTGAGCACGTCGCCGCCGTCCAAGGTTCCGGGAAGCTCGATGCTTGTGACGTCGAGACCGGTTTTCAGGCCAGTGACGGCATCGCTGATGGCGGTGATTTCGCCGCGACGGGATTCGGCTCCGGGGCTGGCGATCACGGCGACGGAGCCCACGATGATAACGGCGTCTTCCACAAACACGGAGTCAGGGTGCTCGTCGGCGGCGGGTACCTCCACCGTGCGGAAGCCTTCCGCTTCGAGGGCGGCGACGTAATTTTCCCACTGGGTGTCGGCCAGCTCGGCGTCAACCGGGGTGCGTTCGAGGTGGGTGAGTTCCCCATCGGAGAGCGTGGATGAGGGAACACGCACCAGGGCAATACGCTCCGCGCGGGCCTTTCCGGCGGGATCGGGGTGCACCATGGCACGCCAGATAGCGGCACCGGCGGTCATGATGGCGGTGACGGCGAAGACCACAAAGAGCAGGTTGTTGCTGAGCAGCGTGTCAAAGACCGCGGGCCAGACCTCATCGGTGAGCTCGTTGCCGCCACCCACGTAGGTCAAAACGGTGCCGGTAAGCGAGGCAATAATGGCGATGACCAGAGCGGCTGGCAGCGCGATAAACCAGCGGTGGAACATTCCGAGCAGCGCTCCAATAGCGACCAACACAAACAGCACAGCGCTGGAAGGAACAAAGAAGTCGCTGATCGACTGCAATTGAGTGCTGAGCGCCCCGTTGGTGGCGTGGAACAGCAGAGCTGTCGCGACCTGGGTGAGCACAGCAACAGCAGCGGCTGCGCCCAGGGCGCCGGCGAGTCGACGGAGGAATGGAACACGTGAAGTCATGGCAGCGACCCTACCGGGGGGAGTCTATGAATCAGCTGCGCGGTTTCTGCGTTATGACCATGTGCCGGTCATGCGCCAAGGACACCAGCACCACCACCACACCAAAGAAGGTGAGAGTCGCGCTCACCCCAAGAGAGATCAGTTGCCCTGCCGAGTCGCCGTTCGAGGGTAAAAACACTGAAATGTCCCATAGTCCATGCGCGATCATTGCGAGCAGCAGCAGACCGCTGCCTCGGCGGAACAAATAGAGCGCCACACCCGACGCGGCCGCTATTCCCATCTGTGACAGCGCGGCGTTCCACGATGACCCGTTGAGGACATTGGCGAGGTGGAACGCCCCAAACAACACCGAGGTCACCAACACCACCCAGAACTCCGCGTGACCGTGGGTGCGCAGGGCCCGCAGCAGGATGCCGCGGAAGAGTACCTCTTCGCAAAACCCCACCAGAACCCCGGCCACAAGGATCGCGACGAGCAAGCTCACGGTGAGCTGCTGCCACTGCACAAAGAGCAGGTGCAGCAGAATTCCCAGGGTGAAGAGCCCCACCACCACCCAGTAGAACCGTCGCATGGGCAACCGTTCGGGGTCACGAAAAATCCCGTCCCACCTCGACCGCAGAAGAAAGGCAATGAGTACAGCGGCGCCGGCAGCGAGTGGCAGAACCGCGGAGCGCCAGGCGTTTGCTCCCGTGGCAAACCACTCGTTGTAGGCAATACCGGAGGTGGCGGAGAGCGAGGTGAACACGGTGCCGTACACAACGGCAACTGCCAGTGCTATCCACAGGCTCGGGGCGAACCGAGCCTCACGGTGCCTTCGACTGGTGCGCGAGAGGTATCCGCTCATTACAAGCTTCTTTCAGCCCAACTGGTGCTCGGTGGCTATACCGGCCACCGGCACCAAACCCCGGTGGCCGCGACCAGCATATTCCGGTCGCGGCCCCCGCGGAAGGCTCAAGAACCGCACAATTGATGCGTCGTGCGGGGGTGCTGCTTAGTGGAAGAAGTGGCGTTCCCCGGTGAAGTACATGGTGACACCGGCTGCGGCCGCTGCCGCAATAACTTCTTCATCGCGGACGGAGCCACCAGGCTGCACAACCGCGCGCACACCGGCGTCAAGCAGAACCTGCAGGCCGTCGGCAAAGGGGAAGAAGGCGTCGGAGGCTGCAACGCTGCCTGAAGCGCGCTCCCCTGCGCGGTTGACCGCGAGGTGGCAGGAGTCGACCCGGTTGACCTGGCCCATACCCACGCCGACGGAGGCACCGTCGTTGGCGAGGAGGATTCCGTTGGACTTGACCGCACGCACGGCACGCCAGGCGAACTCGAGGTCGGCCTGGGTGGTGGCGTCGGCCGGCTCGCCAGCAGCGAGGGTCCATTCGCTGAAAGGAGCGAAGTGGTCGTCAATGCTCTGCTCGAGCAATCCGCCCGAGATTTGCTTGATCTCGGTGGACTCGCGCTCGTAGTTAGCAGGAAGCTGAATCAGGCGCAGGTTCTTCTTTGTTGACAACAACGCGAGGGCGTCGGGGTCAAAGCCGGGCGCAACAACTACCTCGGTGAAGATGTCCTTGATGGCTTCGGCCGCTTCCAACGTAATCACGCGGTTCGCGGCGATAACCCCACCAAAGGCGGAGACGGGGTCGCAGTCGTGGGCGCGACGGTGCGCGCTAGCAATGGGATCCCCCACCCGCGCCGCCACGGCAATACCGCAGGGGTTGGCGTGCTTGATGATCGCGACGGCCGGCTCGGTGAAGTCATACGCCGCGCGCAATGCGGCATCCGCATCAACAAAGTTGTTGAACGACATCTCTTTACCGTGCAGCTGCTCCGCCTGGGCAATGCCCGTGCCGCCATCACGCACATACAGAGCCGCGCTCTGGTGGCTGTTCTCGCCGTAGCGAAGGATCTGCTTGAGCGTTCCGGCAAGGCTGATCTTCTCGGCGACGTCTGCGGCAGTGTCGGCGGACGCTGTTGAAGCGGACGCTGATGAAGCGGATGCCTCCGGCGCGGCTCCAACCTCAGCGAATGGGTCGGTGGCGAACCACTCGGCGACGGCCGAGTCGTAGGCGGCAGTGTGGGCGAAGGCCTCGGCGGCGAGGCTGCGGCGCTGCGCGAGGGAGGTTCCTCCGGCGGCAAGGGCGTCTTCGATCAGCTGGTAGCTGTCGGGCGAGGTGACGATGGCCACGTTGGCGTGGTTTTTGGCGGAGGCACGCACCATGGCGGGGCCTCCAATGTCGATCTGCTCGACAGCGGCATCCCCAGTGACTCCCGCGGCGATGGTCGCAACAAAGGGGTAGAGGTTGGAGACGACCAGCTCGAACGCGGCAATGCCCTGTTCGGCGAGCTCCTTCTCGTGGGATTCGAGGCGCAGGTCGGCGAGCAGTCCGGAGTGAATCGCGGGGTGCAGGGTGCGCACCCGACCGTCGAGGGACTCGGGGTACCCGGTGACGTCGGCGACCTCGGTGACGGGGAAGCCGGCAGCGGCAATGGTTTTCGCGGTCGACCCGGTGGAGACAATTTCGACCCCGGCGCCGGCGAGCGCTGCGGCGAGTTTGGTCAGTCCGGTTTTGTCACTCACGGAGACCAGTGCACGACGGATCGGCACAACATCGCGGGGACGGTACAGGGAAGGATCGTGCGAAGGACCGCTCATGCGATTGCTAGCTCCTTGAGGTTGATGTGACCATTGGCAATGTCAAGCACGGCCTGGATGAGCAGCTCGCGCTCCACCGGCTTGATGCGTTCGTGAAGGCTGTGCTCGGTGTCATCCGCCGTGATTGGCACACGTTGTTGAGAAATGATGGGGCCGCTGTCGACCCCGTTGTCGACAACAATGACACTGGCGCCGGTCTGAGTGACACCGGTGGCGAGGGCGTCGCGAACCCCGTGTGCTCCGGGAAATTCGGGCAAATACGCGGGGTGTGTGTTGATGAGGTTGGGGCTGAGGGCGTCGATCACGCGTGGTGGCAACAGCTTCATAAAGCCGCTGAGCACAACGAGGTCGGGCTGCCAGACGGTGATCTGCTCGAGGAGCGCATCGCCCCACGATTCGCGGTCGGGAAAGTTCGACAGGGCAACGGCGAAGGTGGGGATCCCGAAGTCTTCGGCGTGCGCGAAACCGTCAGCGTCGCGGTCGGCGCCGACTGCAACAACGCGGGCGGGGAACTCGGCATCCTCCGAGGCTTCGAGCAACGCGCGGAGGTTCGAGCCACCACCAGAGATTAGAACCACCAGTGAAAGCACGCCCCAAGCCTAGCGGTCTGAGCGGGGTGCCGACGGGGGCCTGATACCCATCGGTGGAGTGTCGGTGTCGTCGCCGTGGAAGGGCGCTTTTTTCTCGCTCGGCTTGGGTTTACGCAAGCTAAACAGGCTGTCACTGAGGTTCTCGGTGGGCCGATCGTCGGCGGAGGAACCTGCCGCGGGTTTCGCGCTTGCGCCGGCGTTGGTGTCTGAAGCGCTTCCCGCGTTGCGGTCGGACGTCTCTTCCGCCGCTGACCCACGTTTAGTAGCGGATGCCTCGTCCCGCCCGAGCAGTGAGTTCAGCGACCCCATCGAAAAGCCGCGCGACGGGATCAAGCGTTTGCGTGCCGGAGCGGGGGTGCTTGTGCTGTCGGAGTCATCCGCTGTGCGCGCGGTTGGCACCGTTGGGCTGGTGAACGGCCTTGAGCCGGTGGTCGCCGGTGGGCTCGTGGGAGCGAGCACGGGTGCAACCGGAGTCGCGGTTGCGGCGGGTTTCTCAGTGTCATCGGCGGGGCCGCCGGTCACAAAGGATTTGGCCGAAGCCAGAGCCGAGGGCAGGCGGGAGGCGGCGAAAAGCCCCAGGGAGGCCGCGAGTCCGACCTCGAGCGCAACAAAGAGGGCAACCCACCACGGGTTTGCGCCAACGGTTTCGAGACGACCCGGCCCCGCGGAGCCGGAGGCCGCCCATGTCAGGAAGCCCAGGATCACGCCGGCGGAAACCCCCATCCCGAGCCCGGTGAGGATGGTGCGCAGCAGCGGTGTTTCACCGGGGGTGGAGGTGCGTAGCAGTGCGCCCGCAAGGAAGCCGGCGATGATGGGCACCAGAATCCAGACAAACGACCAGGCGGAATCCCCCGACGGCAGCGCACCGAGCACAGGAACCGCGGGAATCGGACCCAGGTTGGTGGCCAGCGGGCTGACCGCCGACCCCGTCCCGATGGCGAAGCCGGGACCAACCAGCCACGACACCGCCCACAGCACCAGGTTCGGCAGCAGAGCGATCTGCGCGATGGTCAACGCAAACCCACCGAGGGCACCCGCGTGCAGGCCTTCGTAGAGGGTGATGATTTGCGCGTAGCTCGTGAAAATCAGTAGAGCGACGATGACAGATGCCACAGCGATAACAGCTGCGGACGCCGCGGCTCCCCCACGCAGGGCCGAGGCCACCGCGAAGCGAGTGCTCGGGCGCCAGTTCTCAAGCCATTCTCGGATGGCTTTGGAGAGGGCATCCATTCCCTGACGTTTGCTGCGCAGGGTGCCGATGACCATACCGAGTGCGAAGACCAGGGTGGGGTAGACAATGCCCTGCACCAGATCAGGCTCGGCGAACGAGTGCTGCGCTGAGGCGGTGACCCCGTAGGACAGGGCGGCGAAAACACCGATGGCAACAAGCTCGCCCATCAGGCGGAAATCGGTTTGGGCGATCCTGCGCCCGGCGCGCATCCCGAGCAAAACTGTGAGCAGGGCAAACCCAAGAACCGCGATCGTGATGGCGAACGGTTCGGCAGCGCCGGCGAATCCTGCTCCAGCTGCAGTGGCGGGGTCTAGCAGGAGGATCAGGTCAACTCCGTGCCCAACCAGCCAAATGTCGACGGACGCTCGCCAGAAGTCCCACCAATCGGGAGCAAACCCGTACTGGAATCCCCACAAAACGGTGAGGGGCGCGAGGGAAATCCCGATGCCAATGGCGACAACGAGAAGCGCCTCGAAAGCGGCGAAGAGGGATGTCAGCGAGCGATTCATACGGGTGGAACCTTACCCGCGCCAGGTGACAACGGCCGCACGCCCTACCGAAAAGGGAGGAGATTGGCGGCTCCCGGTCGTCGGTAAGATCCAATTGTGAGGGGACCCGCGCTATGAGAAATGATGACGCGCGGCACACCCTACGAACGCTCGGTGTCGCTCTCCGCAAGGCCGGGGCCGAGTGGGCCAAAGAATATGGCCCCATCACGCTGGTAGTCCTCGGACTGTGCTTCTCCTCTATCGGAGCGATTCAGTACGCGGAAGGTACCAGGGCACTCGCCAATGACGAATACCTGCGAACCGCTGGCGAAGTCACAACCGGCGAGATCATCGAAGTCGACAGCTACCAGCGCAACGGGTACCGACCCGGCACACGCAGTAGCACCGTCTACATTCCGATCACTCGCCAGATCGTTGACGGCACCATTTATGAAACCCGACTATCGGACTACGAGGTCTCCAACGACCGCGATTTTTACCAAATCGGTGACACGCTTCCGGTGATGTACGACCCAGCTAATCCTGCGTTCGCCGGCATCGAAGGCGAGGAATATCCCGCGATGTTCCGATACCAAATTGACTCTGGCCGGAACGTGGGAATCCCGGGAGCAGTGGCATTCGTCATCGGGATACCGTTTTGGGGAGTTCACACCGTGCGCTCGATCCGCACGAGAATCGTGACTCGTGAGACTCGCAAGTGGGCAAAAGCACGACGCCGGGTTAGACGAGCTCGCCGAGCGGCCAGAAGAGCTCAACCAGTGTCCGCTGAATAGACGTCTGTTCTGCGACCGGGAAGCCGGCCGTTAACGCAAGCGCAGGCGCCACGGTTTGCCGTGACGCCTGCGTGAACGTGCTGAATTACAGGGCTGCGTAGATCTCGCGCAGCAGGGCAGCAGTCTCGGATGGCGTTTTGCCAACCGCAACTCCCGCAGCCTCGAGGGCTTCCTTTTTGCCCTGGGCGGTACCCGCACCGTCAGAGACGATGGCGCCGGCGTGGCCCATGGTCTTGCCCTCGGGAGCGGTGAAGCCTGCGACGTAGGCGACAACGGGCTTGGTGACGTGAGCCTGGATGTAGGCGGCGGCACGCTCTTCAGCGTCGCCACCGATCTCGCCGATCATCACAATGGCCTTGGTCTCGGGGTCCGCTTCAAACGCGGCGAGCGCGTCGATGTGGGTGGTTCCGATGATGGGGTCGCCGCCGATGCCAATGGCGGTGGAGAAGCCGAGATCACGCAGTTCGAACATCATCTGGTAGGTCAGGGTGCCCGACTTAGAGACCAGGCCGATGGGGCCCGCCTCGGTGATGGTTGCGGGAATGATGCCCGCGTTCGACTTGCCGGGGCTGATGATGCCGGGGCAGTTCGGTCCGATAATGCGGGTGACGTTGCCCTTCTGGGTGGCGTACGCCCAGAACTCGGCGGAGTCGTGCACGGGGATACCCTCCGTGATGACAATCGCCAGAGGAATCTCGGCGTCAACCGCTTCAAGCACGGCGCCCTTGGCGAAGGCCGGCGGAACGAAGATGACCGATACGGTTGCGCCCGTCGCGCTCATGGCATCCGCTACTGAACCGAAGATCGGCAAGGTGTGACCGTCGATGTCAACGGTGGTGCCTGCTTTGCGTGGGTTGACCCCGCCCACAATCTGCGACCCGGAGGCCAACATACGGCCAGCGTGCTTGGTTCCTTCAGAGCCGGTGAGGCCCTGAACAATGATTTTGGAGTTCTCGTCGAGGAAGATCGACATTGTTTTTCCTTAGCCCTTACGCGTTCGCGAGCTCGGCGGCTTTGTCAGCCGCTTCGTCCATGGTGTCGACAACGGTGACGAGCGGGTGTGCCGCGTCGCTGAGAATCTGGCGTCCTTCGACAACGTTGTTGCCGTCGAGGCGCACCACAAGCGGCTTCGTTGCGGTGTGACCCAGTTTGGCGAGTGCACCAACGATGCCGTTGGCAACCGCGTCGCAGGAGGTGATTCCGCCGAAGACGTTGACGAAGACACTCTTGACCTGGGGGTCTCCGAGGATCACGTCGAGGCCTGCCGCCATAACCTCAGCGGATGCCCCGCCGCCGATGTCGAGGAAGTTGGCGGGCTTGACCCCACCGTGCTTCTCACCGGCGTACGAAACGACGTCCAGAGTGGACATAACCAAACCGGCGCCATTGCCGATGATGCCCACCTGGCCGTCGAGCTTGACGTAGTTGAGGTCGTTCAGTTTTGCTTTCGCTTCGAGGGGGTCGACGTCGCCGGCCTCTTCAAGGGCGTGGTGGTTCTCGTGACGGAACCCGGCGTTCTCGTCCAGGGTGACCTTGCCGTCGAGGGCAATAACCTCGCCGGTTTCGGTGAGAACAAGAGGGTTGACCTCAACGAGGGTGGCATCCTCATCCTTGAATACCGACCACAGACGTTCGATAACCGGGGCCACCTTTTCGAGGAGCTCCTCCGGGAATCCGGCAGCGCGCGCAATAACAATTGCCTTCGCGTTGTCGATGCCCTCCAGCGGGTTCACTTCGATGCGGGCGAGCGCTTCGGGGCGTTCGACGGCGAGAACTTCGATCTCGACACCACCCTCGACGCTGGCCATGGAGAGGAACGAGCGGTTCGACCGGTCGAGGAGTACGGAGAAGTAGAACTCCTGCGCAATGCGGGCGCCAGCGGCAACCATCACTCGACGGACAACGTGTCCCTTAATGTCGAGGCCAAGAATGGCCTCTGCTGCTGCGAACGCCTCATCGGGCGAGTGGGCGAGCTTCACGCCACCGGCTTTGCCGCGACCACCCACCTTGACCTGCGCCTTAACAACGACGGTGCCGCCCAGCTGCTCTGCAGCCGCGCGCGCTTCTTCTGGGGTGTCTGCCGTAATGCCGGCAAGCACGGGTACGCCATAGGACTCAAAAAGGTCCCTGGCCTGGTACTCGAAAAGATCCACGCTGCTCTTCCAATCCGTGGGTTAAATCAAACGGAACGGCCGGTGTCTCGACGCCGAGATAACTCGACATCGAGAGACTTGAACCAAAGGAAGCCTACCCGCATCCCACCTTCTGATCCGAACAGAGCACAATCAAT
>DASYMY010000242.1:0-4485 GCA_036008825.1 Glaciihabitans sp. | reverse complement strand
TCTCCAGCGGCATGCCCCTGGTCGAGCGCGATGGGTCCACCTCCGCGCTTCGTATCGACGCCCGCCACGGAACCGTGGTCAACCACCGCGTTACTCCGCATCCGGATTGCGGATGCATCGAGCTGCCTACCGCAACTCCGCCAGAAAACGACTCGCCTGACGGCTCTGTCCGCGGTGTGCACCCTCCGCAGCCCACGACAGTCCCAACCGCCGCTTTGCACGAGTAACTCCTACGTAAAACAGTCGCCGTTCCTCATCAATTGCTTCGAGACCCTTGGCATAGGTGATGGGAAGCAGCCCTTCCGAGACACCAACAATGTGCACACTGTCCCATTCAAGCCCTTTAGCACTATGCAGTGTTGCCAGCGTTACAGCGGACATGGTGGGTTCGTGTTGACCTGCCTGACGCTCCAAAAGGTCAGCAACAAACTGTTTGAGCGTGGTACCAGCCGGTGCTTCCTCCGCCAAACCAAGTAAAGCGTTGAGCGATTCCCAGCGATCACGAACGGCGCCAGCAGCTGCGGGAGCATCCTGGGTCCAGCCGAGGGAACGCAGCACATCACTGACCGTTTTGAAGAGGGGCTCCCCCGTGATGGAGATGGACGCCCCCTTGATCATCATGATGGCTTCCTTCACCTCACGCAGATCAAAAAATCGTGCAGAGCCCCGCACCGTGTACGGCACACCTGCGTCACCGAGGGCCGCTTCTAACGCCGCCGATTGCACGTTAATCCGATACAGAATGGCAATATCTTCCGGTTTGGTACCGTCATCAATTTCCGCTTTGATTCGACCGGCGATTGCCCGCGCCTCCTGCGAATCGTTGTTATGAGCGGATGTCTCTGGCACGGGTCCCCGAGCGGCGCCAGGCGCCGCGTGCAAGCTCAATGCACCGGGGCGACCGCGCATCAGACGGTTCGCCGACTCGATGATGGCCGGTGTTGATCGGTAGTTCTGTTCCAGCCGCACCACCACGGCGTTTTCGTGGGTGCCGGGGAAACCGAGTAAGTACTGCGGCGTAGCGCCTGCAAACGAGTAAATGGTCTGACTGGCGTCGCCGACAACACAGACATCGTCACGGTCACCCAGCCACAAGCCCAGCAACTCGTGTTGCAACGGGGAAACGTCCTGATATTCGTCCACAACAAAGAACCGGTATTGCTCACGGACCTGCTGAGCCACGCGAGGCTCCGACTCGATCATCCCTGCGGTGGCGAGTAGAACGTCTTCGAAGTCGAGTTGGCGTCGTTCGTCTTTGACGTTCTCGTAGGCCTGCTGTAAGTCCACAGCTTTGTCTGGGGTCAGAGTGGGTGGCAAATTTCGGCTTGCGGCAGCGCGACCATACTGTTCGATACTCAAACGAGAGACCTTGCGCCATTCAATCTCTGCGGCTGTATCACGCAGGGTGGCGGTGTCGAGTTTAAGTTTGAGTGTTTCGGCAGCGTGGGCGAGCAGTCGCCCTTTGCTCTCAAGAAGCCGTGGCATTGTCCCGCCCACTACCTGTGGCCAGAAAAAGTTCAGCTGTGAGAGCGCCGATGCGTGGAAGGTGCGTGCAGCAACCCCTCCCGCGCCCAGTGCTCGCAGTCGAGTACGCAGTTCAGCCGCGGCACGGGTGGTGAAGGTGAGGGCCATCACTCGGCCTGGTGAGTACACCCCTGTTGCGACACCGTAGGCGACACGGTGGGTAATGGCCCGGGTCTTTCCTGTACCGGCGCCGGCAAGTAAACAGACCGGTCCAAGCAGCGATTGCGCGGCAATGCGCTGCTGCTCGTCAAGGCCGGCCAGGAGGTCTTCGGCTGTACTCATACTTGACCGTCGTCGATGGGTTCGCCGAACCACTCATCGATGATGGCCCGTGCAATGGAGGTTGGCCCTGGGAGAATAATCTCACCGAGCGCAGCATGGAGTTCGTCGCGGCTGAACCAGCGCAGGTCCAAGATTTCAGCCCCGTCTGGAACAGCAGCGTTAGTGACCGTTGGGTCGAGCCGCGCGGTGAAGCCCATCATGAGCGAGGCAGGGAACGGCCAGGGTTGGCTCCCCAAATAGTGCGGTTCGATGACCCTGAGGCCTGCTTCCTCGAACACCTCGCGTTGCACTGCAGCTTCGAGTGATTCCCCCGGTTCAACGAACCCGGCAAGAAGCGAATAACGGTTTGACTCCCACAGAGCGTTGGAACCAAGCAGAATTCGGTCATCCGCGTCGAGAACACCGACGATGATTGCTGAGTCAGTCCGTGGGAACACTTCAGTGTTCGACACCGGATCGCGACGGACCCATCCACCCTTGGCCACGATTGTGGGTTCACCCGTCCGCGGCGAGAACCCGTGTGAGCTGTGCCAGTTGAGCACCCCGAGCGCCTCTGTCAGCAAGCCTGCGTCACGGTCGCTGAGAGTGTTGCCGAGACGGCGCAGGTTGGCCCACTCGGCTTCTGCCAGGTGACCGGCGTCGCTCAGTAGTGCGGCAACGATGGGGGTACCCGCCGGTTCAGGGCTGGACTCCGACGTGGACAGACCGAGGTACACCAGCAGCTCGGGTTCTGGGATTGCCCCCACCGGAAGTAACGCTAACGACGTGGGCGTGGAGAGCAGCGCAGTGCCTTGGAACACGGGCAGGATCCGGGTGCGTGGATCGGCCCACAGTTCCTCAAAAAGCTCTTCCCGCTCCCGCGACAAATAGTCGCGGTCGATCTCATAGCGGGACAGTGGCAACCGGGCCAGAAAAGATTGTGACATTGATGACCCATCAGAAGTGCGTGGCGTAGTACGTGTGCGGGCAGCAGTCGACCTACCCTGAGGTATGGCCCGATCCCATCTCACTCTAGCCGCGCTCGCAACGTCGGCGGTGCCCGGCCTCGACATCGTCAAGGCAGCACCCTTTGGCACAGCGACGCACAACGACTATGACTCAGCACTGATCACCGACCGTGCAGGGAAACACCTGATCATTCGTGTTCCTCGTACCCAGCGTGCCGAAACCGAGCTCTCGGCTGATGTGGTCGCTCTTCGCGCGTTGAGCGCGGGTGTGCGTACCAGGCTGCCTTTCGCGGTATCCACGTTCGTCGGTGAGGCCCCGGTCACCGTGGGGAAAGATCCCGAAGGCCGCACTCGTCGAACGCGCGCCATGGTCTACGAGTTTGTGTACGGGTCCAAGGTTGCCCTGGGCAACATTGACGGACCTCAGGCGGCGTCGGTGGGTCGCGCGATCGCAGCAATCCACTCGTTGCCAACCAGCTTTGTGACCGACGCGGGACTACCGTCCCTAACACCGGTGGAGTGCCTCCGCGCGTGCTCGAGCATCATCGATCGAGCTGCAGCTACCGGATTGGCACCAGGGGGACTCCTCGCACGCTGGGAAAGCGGTGCCGAGGAAACCAAGCTATGGCAGTTCCAACCGACTGTGGTCAATGGGTCTCTTACCGCCAACTCGTTCCTCATGTCTGATGGTGAGGTCAGCGGTGTTCTCGGCTGGCAAGATCTCCACGTTGGAGACCCCGCTCGGGACCTTTTCTGGCTGCTCGGTGCCCGCGGTGAGCAAATCGCTGAGAGCGGCTTCGACGCCTACAACGACATTCGTGGAAGCGCAGACCGTCAGGTGCGCCAACGCGCCATGCTGTACGCCGAGTTGGAAATCGCCAAATGGCTGCTGCACGGCACAGATACCAAAAACACCGAAATTGTGGACGACGCTGTGCAGATGTTGCATCGGTTGCTTGACAACGTGCGTAACGACTTTATGAACCCCATTTCGCCGCTGACCATGCCGACACTGGCCGTTCACGAGGTCGAAGCAATGCTGGAGAAGAACCACCGCACCGTTTAGTCCGACCGATCGGTTCCGGACAAACCCGATCCGACCCAGGCGTGCCCCGGCGTATCTCCTGCCAGGAACGCGCCCAGCACCGCTGTGACCACTACGGCATGCCCACTGATGACCGCCATAGATCGATCAGCTCTGTCTCATTGAAGATGGTGGCTGGTCTAATTACGGCGTTGTCGGTGACGTAGTAGAACACCGCGTCGATAAGGTCAGGGTCAATGCCTTTCCACCGCGCGTACGCAAGCCGGTAGAGGGCAAGCTGCAGTTGTTTGTCTTGAAGGTCTTGCGCATCCTTCGGGGCTTTGCCCGTTTTCCAGTCGACGACTTCGTACCGTTCTCCGTCGAAGTACACCGCATCAATCTTGCACACGATGATTTGCCCATCGAGGATGAGGTGAATCTCGCGTTCTACCTCAACTGGTGCGCGGGTGGCCCACACCGAGTTTTCGAATGTGGCCTGCAGCCGTGCCAACTCGGTATGTTCAAGCGGGATGTCGTCGTGATCAAGCTCGGAGGCAAAACTGTCGATCTCTTCGGCTGTGCCACCGACCCCGTAACGCTCTTCAACCCAGCTGTGGAAAAGTGTGCCCAGACGCGTGGCTCGATACGGTCGTTCCGGCATGGGCCGCCGCAGATTAGCGGCAACGCTGGCCGGGTCGGTCACAAAAT
>DASYMY010000241.1:0-1505 GCA_036008825.1 Glaciihabitans sp. | reverse complement strand
AAAACGTCATACCCACAAATGTCCGCCCCAGCCCCGAGGTTCCCCCCAGCCGCGTCCCTCAGACGGCATCCGCAAACAAGGATTTCGCGAGTTTTTCAGGACCACAGAGCCTGGGGTGACCCGCTCGTGCTGGACACTGTTCCTGATCATTTTATTAGGCCGCTGCCGGGGTGGTTGTGGTGGTGTGTAGCGTGCTGGTGAACTCGGTGAGGGCTTGGGTTGGTGTTTTGTAGCCGAGGCTCTGATGCCGGCGCCGGGTGTTGTAGTGGCCGATGTATTTCACGACCTCATGGGTCGCCGCTCGGCGGGTGGTGAAGGTGAGCCAGGTGAGCCGTTCGTTTTTCAGTTTGGAGAAGAACGACTCGGCGACGGCGTTGTCCCAGCACTGCATGTTCGCGCCCATTGAACGGCGGATGCCGTGCTTTCCGCAGTACTTCGCGAAGCTTTTCGCCCGGTATTGCGAGCCGTGATCGGAGTGGAAGATCGCCCCAGCCGCAACGTGACCGCCAGCCCGCGCCCGGTCCATCGCCCGGACGATCAGACCCACGGTCTGTCGTTTCCCAGTCGCGTATCCCAGCACCGCCCGGGAAGCCAGATCGATCACCGTCGAAACATAGAGCCAACCCTCACGGGTGTGAACATAGGTGATGTCGCCCACTAGCACTGCTCCCGGGGTGAGGCTGCTGAAAAGCCGGTTCACCAAGTCGACCGGATCAACCTCACGGCTGCTGCGCTGGTTGGCTTTCTTGAACGCCGCCTCAGCGAACAGTGGGATCAACCCCAGTTCCCGCATCCGCGCAGCCACCGTTTTGCGGTCAACGGCCACGCCGTCGGCATGCAGCGCGGCGGTCACTTTGCGATACCCCGCCGACCGCTCCGACGCCGCGAATTCGCAAAGCACCTTCGCAGCGAGCTCGTCGCGACGCTGAGCCAACGGCGAGGGTTCGCGCCTGGCCCAGTCGTAGTAACCGGACCGGGACACCCCCAACTTCTCGCACAAATACGACACCGGTAAGTCCGCCTTCAACCGGTCGATCACAACGAACCGTTGTCCTCGCGATCGAGTTCCCGGAAGAAGGCGTTCGCTTTTTTTAGGAACTCCACGTCCCGATGCAGCCGCGCATTCTCTTTCTCCAGATCCCGGATTCGTTCCCGTTGCTGCCGGGACAGCGCCCGTTCCGGGTCGATCTTGTTCAACCGGGCCTGGTTCACCCAGGCCCACAAGGTCTTATCCGAGATGCCCAACTCAGCTGCCACCTGCGTGATCGGTCGCCGTGTCGACGTCACCATCTCGACAGCGTTCCTTCGTTCCTTGTCCGTAAATCTCCGATGCGGACCGGACTTCCTTACTGCTCCCATGATTTCATCCAATCAAATTAGGAACACTGTCCGGAAGCACCGGGTCACCCCATCCATTCGCGTCCTTATGAAGTCACTAATTCCTTAGCACCAGGCGGGTCGGGCGGGGTATGCGACGAACTGTGACACCGCCGGGCCAGCCGCCG
>DASYMY010000240.1:0-1568 GCA_036008825.1 Glaciihabitans sp. | reverse complement strand
CGAGTACCCGAATGCGACCGAACTTCCGGACGGCACGTTGCCGTCCACTTCGGCTAACGGCAACTTCATCATCGGTCCCACCCACAAGGCTGCGCCTGAGGCGGTGCTGCAGAACGTGCCGAAAGGCAAGATCTTCACGTTCACGATGACTTCGGAGCAAAGCAAGATCTACAACCCGGGCTTCGTGCGGGCCGAGACCGTTTTCGACGGTGCCGTGAACACGGCCATGACGATGCCGGGTGACCCGTCGAACGTTCTCATCCCTACCAGCTACCCAGGTACATGGACGCGGACCATTTCGGTCTACGTGCCCGCCCAGCTAAGGGGCCGCCAGAAGGCGCCGCTGCTCGTCGTTGGCGATGGTGGCCTGTTCGACACCACGATCTTCACGGTCTTGGACAACCTGATCCATCAGCGGCAGCTCCCCGCAATGGTCGCGGTGACGATCCAGGCTGGCGGCCAGGACGCGCAGGGCAGCCAACGTGGCTTCGAGTACGACGCCGTCAACGGCCTCTATGCAGAGTTTGTCGAGCATGAAGTCTTGCCGCTGGTCGAGCGCAAGACGGGCGTGCGGCTGACCAAAGACCCCGACGCTCGTGCCACCATGGGCATCAGTTCGAGCGGTGCCGCAGCCTTCACCATGGCCTGGTTTCACCCAGAGTGGTACCACCGCGTACTTGCGTACTCACCGACCATGGTCAACCAACAGTGGCCCCACAGCACCGCGTTGCGCGGCGGCGCCTGGGAATACCACAGCCCCTGGCCCGGTCCGGCAAACCCCTTGCTTAACGCGAACGGCTTCAATCTGCCGACCCCGTCCATCCTGACGTTGGGCTCGCCGCTGATCCCGCTCAGCGACACGAAACCCATCCGTTTCTGGTATGAGGTGGGCGACCGCGACCTTTGGTATCCCAACCCGCTCGACGACGGCATGCACGACTGGGTGCTGGCCAACGAGACGATGGCGAAGGTTTTGGCGGCCAAGAACTATCAGTACCAGTTCATCTTCGCGCGCAATGCGGGGCACGTCGACTTTCCCACCCTGACTCAGACGCTGGGGCAGGGCCTGCGGTGGGTGTGGGCAGGGTACCAGCGGCGAGATCGCGACGACGACTAGCGCTGCAGCGGTTCTTCGATGAGACTGTAAATCTGCACCACGCCGTGCGTGGCGAAGCCCTCCTCGAGCGCCTCCACGCTGAAAGCGGAGTCCATGCTGATCGACACCCGGTGTGGCAGGACTTGCCGGCTCGTCTGATCGCTGGCCAACCCCACTCTCTATGCTGGCCTTACAGCCGGCGGTTCGGCTCAATCGCGTGTTGCAGGTGGTGTGACTTCGAAGGCGCCATTGTCAGCATCGGCACGGCGATCAGACTGCCAGTTGGCTGCCGATCATGGGTATCGGCAGTCGGCCACGAGCGGTCGGTCACGACCGGCTGCTTTGGGACGGTCCGTTCCGTTCGCGTGCGTTGCGAACGGACGAGCGGTGCATTCGCCCTCACCGCAAGGCGAGGTCAACCCTACCTCCACGGATGCAATTGCTGGCTCAATGAAGGCGCCGGTCCGCGTCG
>DASYMY010000239.1:0-8784 GCA_036008825.1 Glaciihabitans sp. | reverse complement strand
TGAGGACGGTCAGCTGCACGTCGAGGCCACCGAAAATGAAGTTGAGTGCCACTTCCACCGCGGTGATGGTGACGCAGGCGTTGACAGCCCCTGGCCCGTCGGCGACACCGATGCCCTCGTATTGTGGGCCGCCCACCTGATGGCTCACCTTTTTCCGCGTTTGCCCGAACTGATTACCGACGTTCAGGATGCCGCCGATTGGCATCAAGCGGGGCTTCCCGTATTTGCCCGCGAAACCGGCCCGGTCCCCTTGGAAATCATCGAGGTAGAGATGGAAGGGGAACTGTTCCTGCTTCCCTGGCTTGGGTCAGGGCATGTGGAAAACGAACACGTTGATGGTCCCAACCATCCGATCGTTTTGTTGTGGAACCCCGAACATGACACCCCCGATGTTCCTATCGCCCGTGCCTGGCTTGATCCGCGCACCGGTGAACCCCGAGCAAAAGCCGAATCCCGTGTGGACTGGCTGGCAGTTGGTCTGCCGAAAGAAGAAGTGCTGACCTGGCTTGAAGGTGTGTACCTCAACCACCACGTGATCGAGGGCCCCGCTGAGGCGCTGCTTCGCGCCTCCCTCGAGCGCATCGCCGGCGTAGATCACCACCACCATTAGGGCCCCCCGGGCGCGATAGCCCGTTTACCTTCCGGACACCCGCGGTCTATGATCGCGCTACCCGCACTCCACTAGCACTTTCCCCCCTCCAGACAGGCTCTGGGCGTACGTCTAATACGACACACGTGAAATAGGGGATCAATGCGACTTTCCACTCCGGCGCGCGGCGCCGCATTCGTTGTTGGGACGGCATTGGCCGTCAGCTGCCTTGCGGCAGCACCGGCAATCGCTGCACCAGACACCGCCGGCACACCCGGCTTTGTGCGCACCGCCACATACCCGGTGTTCCAGAACGCCCCGGTCGGTGTTGACCCGGCGGCCGAGACAGCGGCAGAGATCTCGGGAGTGACCGACGACGGTAACACCGTGATTTACACGGACGCTCCCGGCAAACGCATTGGCTTCCTCGACATCACCGACCCCAGCAACCCGGTCGGAACCGGCAGCATCTCGTTGGCCGAGCTCGGCCACGCCGACGACCAGCCCACCTCCGTCGCCGTCTACGGCGACTACGTACTCGTTGTGGTCGACGAAAGCGGCGGGGACTTCGTTGGTGCCTCCGGTCGCCTCGACGTCATCCGCATCAGCGACCGCACCCGAATCACCAGCATCGACTTGGGCGGACAGCCGGACTCCATCGCTATCAGTGCCGACAAGCAGTACGCCGCGATTGCTATTGAAAATCAGCGCGACGAAGAATTCACCCCCGACGGTGCTGACGAGGGTGACTTGCCCCAGCTGCCCGCAGGATTCATCCAGATCATTGAGCTGAACGACGACCCAACATCGTGGACGGCGGACGCCATCAATCTGGTGAACGAGGACAGGTCAGCGCTTGACGCGCTGGTCGAGGCGGGACTCGATACCCCGATCGACCCCGAACCTGAATACGTCACCATTAACGCCAACAACCAGTTGGCGGTGACCCTGCAGGAAAACAACGGTGTTGTTGTTATCGATTTGACCAGCCGCGAGATCATCAACGTGTTCTCTGCCGGCGCTGTCACCGCATCAGGTTTCGACACGGTAGAAGACTCCATCATCAGCTTGACGGACACCATCACCGATGTTCCCCGCGAACCGGACTCCATTGCCTGGATTGACGAGACACACCTGGCCACCGCCAATGAGGGGGACTGGAAGGGCGGATCACGCGGCTGGACCATCTTCGACGCGACATCCGGGGATGTTGTGTGGGATGCAGGGAACAGCTTCGAAGAGCTTGCTGTCACCTACGGTGTGCACAACAACGACCGCGCTGAAAAGAAGGGCCCGGAGCCAGAAGGCCTTTTGGTCTCCACAATCAACGATGTGACCTATGGTTTTGTTGCCTCCGAGCGCAGCAACTTTGTCGCCGTCTACGACCTCGCCAACCCGGCAGAGCCGAAGTTCTTGCAGGTCATTTTTGCTACCAACGGACCGGAGGGTCTGCTCAGCATTCCAAGCCGTGACCTGCTGGTGGTTTCCAGCGAAACTGACGAGGCAGACAACGGTGTACGCGCTTCCGTTGCTCTCTTTGAGCTAGGCGAGACCGTACCCAGCCAGCCCAGCATCGTCTCCGCTGAGGTCGATGGTGTTCCCATCGGCTGGCAGGCACTCGGAGCGCTTAGCGCCAAGCCGGGTGACGAGAGCCACATCTACGCGGCCAGCGACGCGGCCCTGTCGCAGTCCACCATCTTCTCGGTGGACGTCTCCGGCGCTCCGGCCGTTATCGACGACAGCCTGGTAGTCACCCAAAACGGAGAAGCCGCCTCTTTCGACATCGAAGGTCTACACGCTCGCGAGCAGGGCGGGTTCTGGTTGGCAGCCGAAGGCGCCACCGGGGCCGAGAACATGCTCTACCGCACCGACAAGGCCGGAGCGGTTGTACAGAGTGTTGCTCTTCCCACCGAGATCTCCGACCACATCGGCAAGTGGGGTTATGAAGGGGTGACCGCTGTCACCGACGACGCCGACAACGAGCAGCTCTACGTAGCGTTGCAGCGGCCGCTGTTCACCGACCCCGCCGACACCAGCGCGACGGTTGATGGCGATGGCGTGACTCGTATCGGACGCTACGACGTCACATCCGGCACCTGGACCTGGTTCGGATACCAGCTGGAATCCACCGACACCGAGGGGGACTGGATGGGACTGTCGGAGATTGTTGCGGTCGATAGCACCACACTGGCCGTTATTGAGCGAGACAAACTCAACGGACCGGATGCCGCTATCAAGCGGGTCTACACGGTAGAGATCCCCGAGACCGACCCGGCCGAGAACGAGTTGCCCATCCTGGAGACGACTCTTGCGCTGGATGTGCTGCCCACACTGCAGGCGGCAAATGGCTGGACGCAGGAAAAGCTCGAAGGTCTCACCATCGGCGCAAACGGTGAACTGTACGCGGTCACCGACAATGACGGCCTGAACGATGCAACGGGCGAAACCCTGTTCCTCAACCTGGGCTCAGCGGCAGACATCTTCGGAACGGATAACGAGGAAACGCGAACCACTCCCGCCCCGATCGACCCACCCGTTGAGGCTCCGGTTGAAGAAGAGCCGAGCGAGGAGCCGGTTGAGGAAGCGCCCGCTGAGGAAGTGCCTGCTGAAGAGGTACCTGCCGAAGAAGCACCCGCTGAGGAATCTCCTGCCGAAGAGACGCCGGCTGGGCAGAGTGCTGAGCCGACGTTCTCCATCAATGACGCGGACCTGAAAATCGTGGCGGGCGGAAAGCTGCCTCTGTCGGGAGCCGGCTTCGCCCCGGGCACCGAACTGACGGTGACCATGTTCTCTGAGCCAGTTGTTCTCGGTACGGTAACCACCTCCTCCACCGGAACGTTCGCGGTCAACTACACAGTGCCGGCCTCGGCCAGCGCCGGAGTGCACTCCATTGTGGTGACCGGACCGAACGGCCTTTCGGTTGAACGCTCCTTTACGGTGGTGGCGGCCGCCCCTGTGCTCGCCAAGACGGGAGTGGATTCGGTCGGACTGTGGGTGGGCAGCGCTTTCGCCCTACTGGTGGCCGGTGCAGCAACGATTTTGCTGCGCCGTCGCTTTACGAACAACTAGCGGGGCGAGAGGTGCGAATGCACCGCTGACACCACAACGGAACCTTCGCCAACAGCTGAGGCAACACGTCTAAGGGCGCCGCGCCGCACGTCTCCAACAGCGTAGAAACCGGGTACGGAAGATTCAAACGTCGTCGGCAGGCGGTCATACGGCCATGACCGCCTGCCTCCTTCGCTCAGTACATCAGCACCTGTCACAATCGAGCCCCACTTGTCACGCAGAACCGACTGCGCCACCCAATCGGTTCGAGGGGTAGCACCGATGGTGATAAACACCGCATTACTCGGCTCCGCGATCTGCTCGCCGGAGTCGACGTTCTCAAGCACCAAATGCTCCAAATGCACCCCCGCGGGATCCACCGTTCCGCTTGCATCAGCCACTCGCACCCGGGTGAGCACCTGCACCTGAGCTATCGCCAACTGGTCAATTAGGTACTGCGACATACTGTCGGCAAGCGTTGTGCCGCGCACAATTAGCGAAACCTTCGAGGCGTACCTGGCCAGTTGCAGGGCCGCTTGTCCGGCCGAGTTACCCCCACCCACAACGTGAACAATACGGCCGCGCTGGGAGTGCGCTTCGATCGCCGACACCCCGTAAAAGACCGCAGCACCAATAAAGGGCGTCAGGGCGGGAACCGATAGGCGGCGGTAGTCGACCCCACTCGCCAGAACAACAGCGCGGGTGCCGACGGTTCGGTCATCCGCAATCTGCAATTCAAATCCTGTGTCGGTGATCTGCATGCCCGTCACCTCTTGGGTGTGTGCAAACTTCGCCCCAAACACCCACGCCTGCTGGTACGCGCGTTCGGCTAACTCAGAGCCGGAGATGCCGCGGGAGAACCCCAAATAGTTGCGAATCAACGAACTCGACCCGGCCTGTCCTCCCACCGCATCCCGTTCGAGTACCAGTACGTTGAGACCCTCTGAAGCGGCATACACTGCGGCGGCCAACCCTGCTGGTCCTGCGCCAACAATTGCCAGATCGACTGAGCTGGTAGGCAGGTCAGTGCTGAATCCGCGGGCCTGCGCCAACTGACGGTTGGTGGGATTCTGAAGAATCACACCCGTCGCCAGTTTCACCAGCGGCGCCCCCGTGTAGGTGACGGCGGTCGCTTCGAGGAGAGCCTCCGCACGCGGCGACTGCGGGTTCAGAGAATCGAAGCCAACACCGCTGCGGGCAAGAAAGTGGCGGATTTCGTGGGTCCGCGGCACAGCGTCGTCCCCAATAACTGCAACGGGTCGTTCGCGGTTTCCCTGCTCGCGTTCCCACTCGTGAAGAAACTCGGCAATGGTGCGGTGAAAGTATTCGTCGGGGGAGCGCCGCGGCCGAACCACGTAGTAATCGATCTGTAACCCCGCCATCGCTGTGAGGATGGTGTCGGCAGCCTCCGGGTCGGACCATGCTCCCCACTCGATGAGCAGACCACGACGGGCCTCCGGAAACAAGGTTTTGCTGTGGCTGAACACGGAACGGTTGGTGTCGGTCGTGGTTGCGCTATCCGAGAGAAGCAATGCCACAGACTGGCCCTGATCGTGAAGATCACTGAGTGACTCGATCGCCGCGCTCACACTCGTAACGGGCATAATTCGATAGTCGAGCTGATAGCGGCGGGCTAACTCGGCGGCAACAGACATCCGCATCAATGAATGTTCGGATACCACCATGATGGTGGGCCGCTTTACTCTGGTGGGTTGCAGTGATGGCATCATCACACTCCCTTGGGGTTACTTCGCGGCGAGTGTACTCCGACGAGTGGCGATTCTCAGCCCCTTCCGTCGGCCAGCGTCTGCGCGGAAGATCAGAAGTGTCTTACGTGTTTTCCTCGTACTGAGCGGACCGGCCATGTCGCGAATTCGAACACCCGATCAGCGTTTGCGAGTGTTTGTGAGTTCGACGCTCAAGGAGATGGCGGCCGAGAGAAAAACGGCACGCGCCGCAATTGAACAATTGCACCTGGCTCCGGTGATGTTTGAGCTGGGCGCCCGGCCACATCCGCCACGTCAGCTGTATCGCGCCTACCTTGAGCAGAGCGACGTGTTTGTTGGCCTGTACTGGCAACGGTACGGGTGGGTGGCGCCCGGCGAAGAGGTGTCAGGTCTGGAAGACGAATACAACCTCTCCGGAGCAATGCCAAAACTGATTTACATCAAAGAAGCCACAGGTCAGAGGGAGGAACGCCTAACCGAGCTCCTCGATCGTATCCGCACCGATGACCGGGCCTCGTTCAGCTATGTTGCCGATTCACGCGAGGTTGGACGGCTTCTGAGAGACGATTTAGCCATCCTGTTGGCGGAGAGATTTGACCAGAGTAACCAGCTCGCCGCCACGGTGCCGACGAGCACACTTTCTCGTCCGCCCGTTCGTCCACTTCCTGAACCGGATACAGAACCGCTCCCACGCCCACTGCCGCTGCCGTTACCCGACCCACTAGAGGAACCACCCAGTCTGCCCGTTACCCTCACGGAAACGATTGGTCGAGAAACCGAATGCGCCAACATTGAGCGGATGCTTCGCGATAAGTCGCTGCGCCTGATAACGCTGACCGGCCCAGGGGGAATCGGAAAAAGCCGACTGGCCATTGCAGTCGCCTCTCGTGTGCACGATGCGTTCACCGACGGGATTGTGTTTGTCGATTTATCACCCGTCGACCATTCATCGGGTGTCATCATCGCTATTGCCGCGGCGCTGGGAGTGCGCGATACCGGGGACGGCCCGCTGCAAACAAAAGTGGCGACGGCTCTGCAGCACCAGTCGAAGTTGCTCATTGTCGACAACTTCGAGCAGGTGGTGGACGCGGCGCCTGTGCTTACGACCCTGCTCACGGCAGCCCCAGGGGTAACCGTGCTGGTGACCAGCCGCATTGTGCTGCGGGTCAGTGGTGAGCACAGTTTTGAGGTGGGCCCGCTGTCGTTGCCAATCGTCGCTCGAGGTTCATCTGTAGATGCCGCCAAACGTTCCGGAGCGGTGCGACTGTTTATCGAGCGCGCTCACGCTGTGAAACCCGACTTCGAACTCACCGAGAGCAACGCCGCGGCAGTGGTGCAGATCTGTGTTGCTCTCGACGGTGTGCCGTTGGCCCTTGAGCTGGCCGCCGCTCGTGTGCGTTTGCTCGCGCCCGCCGTTATGCTCGAGCGGCTTGACCGCAAACTTCCCTTGCTGGTGGGCGGGGTGCGCGATTTACCCGCACGACAGAAGACGCTGCGCAGCACCATCGAGTGGAGTATGGCATTGCTGGGCCCAGAGGAACAGGAACTCCTCACCCAACTGGGGGTGTTTGCGGGCACTTTCTCGCTCGAGGCGGTGGAGTACCTGTATCAATCGCGGTCAGACGTTGACGTTTTAGCGTTACTCGGCTCGTTGGTTGATTCCAGCCTGATCCGCCAACTCGACCGCGGCGAGCGCTCGCGCTTCTCTATGCTCGCAACCGTGCGAGAGTACGCGGTGGAATGCTTGCAGGCGCAGCACATCCTCGACGACATCCGGGAACAACACGCCACCTACTTCATCGAGGTGGCCCAAGCGGCGCAGGCGCAGCTGGATGGTGCAGAGCAACGTGCCTGGATTCGAGCGCTCACTGACGATGCCGACAACCTGCGCGCGGCCGAGAGATACCTGCTCGACACCAACCAGTTCACCCGCGCTGCCGACTTCGCCTGGTCGCTGTACCTGTTCTGGTGGGTCGGTGGGTACCTCGGCGAAGTGCGCGGGTGGATGGACGAGCTCCTCAGCCGGGGGACAAACCTCACACCCACCACGCGCGCTATTGCTCTGTACTTCACCCAAGCAATCACCTTTTGGCAGGATCCCGACGGACGGGTGGTACCGGGTTTGGCCGAGAGCGCAGAACTGTTCCGCTCTGCTCACAAACCTCGTGCCGAGGCACTTGCCCTGGTGTCGCTTGCTCTCGCTCACCTCTCGACCTCGCCGCCTGATCCGCACACCGCCGAACAAAGCCTCAACCGGGCCCTGTCACTTTTCCGTGAAGACGCAGACAGGTGGGGTGAGGCAATGACCCTGGTGACCGTGGGCAGAGTTGACCTGCTGCAACAAAAAGTTCACGGCGCGCTCAACCGGTTCGACGAGAGCCTTGCACTAACCGCACAACAACGTGACGAGCTGGGCACCGCTATCGCTCACCATCACAGGGGGTGGGCACATTTGATTCTGGGTTCCGCCGAGACCGCCCAGCAGAGCTTCGAGAGCTCCCTTGAGATGTCGGTGCACCTCGACCATCAAGAAGGTATTGCCTACGGCCTCGAAGGACTCGTAGCGATTGCCGCAGCGGCCGGCGACGCCGAACGGTCGGGAGTTCTGCTGGGTGCGGCCGAGGGCTTGCGCGAACAAACCGGTCTCTACAACACCCCACGGTTCTCCTTCCACCAGCCATTTGTCGAGGCCATACTCGCCGGCAACACCGCGGTCCAATTCGAGCATGCTCGCACTCAGGGACGGGAGATGACGGTTGCCGATGCAGTCGAGTTCGCCGAACGGGTCTGAGCCCGGTAGCACCAACGACTACACCCGCTGGTTGTCGGCGATACTGCTACCGTTCCTTGCCGCTGCCAGCGTGATCCTCTTCGTTTTTCCCACAAATACGGAGCAGTTGTTCTCCTGGACCATCACCCCACCCCTGATGGCTATGGTGCTCGGCGCGACGTACCTCGGCGGTATCTGGTTTTTTGTTCAGGTTCTTCGACACAAACAGTGGGTGCGCGTTGCCCACGGTTTTCCGGCCGTTCTTGTGTTCGCCACGCTGCTGGCGATTGCCACCCTGATTCACTGGGACCGTTTTCACCACGGCCATATCTCCTTCATCACCTGGGGAATCCTCTACGCCACCACCCCTGTGCTGGTTCTCGTCAGTATTGTCAGCAACAGCAGATCAGTAGCGGATGCCAGCACGCCTGGGGTCCCGCAACCGCAGGTGCCGTTTGTGGCTCGAATGGTGTTGGCCTGCATCGGGTTTGTTGCGCTCGCAACAGGGCTGACCCTGTTTCTTATACCCGCAGCGTTTGTGGATGTCTGGGCCTGGCAGCTCACCCCGCTGACCGCCCGGGTCATCGGCTGCTTCACCGCGCAGGTGGCGGTCGGCGCCCTCTGGCTGTCGTTCGACCGGCGCTGGTCGG
>DASYMY010000238.1:0-1963 GCA_036008825.1 Glaciihabitans sp. | reverse complement strand
ACGACTTGTCTGCGTCTTTCTAGACACTCGGTCGCGGCATGCCACGGATTCCTATCGCGCCGGTATCGTGCGAGGCATGCAGTGGTGGAATGAATTTGTGTCCTGGTTCGAGTCAAGCGACGGGCAGCGTGTGATCACGACGGCGGTCATACCGTTTGTTGCGATTCTTCTCGCTGGCATCATCGCCGCGCTAATCGCTCGCGGATCGGCTAAACGTGTGCTCGCCTATCAGGACCGGGAGATGAAAGCGGCCGCAGTGATGGCTCTCATCGGGGCCGGCCGTAAGGCGGTCTCGTGGAGTTCGTTGGGTGGTGCAGAAAAGCAGCACGCCGACAACCTGATCAGTGACGCCGACATTCGTGTGCGACTTCTTCCCGTGAATGGCACCAACGCCGCAGCAGACTGGGCAGCTCACGAACTTGACGCGATGAAGAAAAACTCCGCGAACTACAGCTTCCAGGCGGAGCAGACCTTTGTTGAATACCGCAACCGTCTGCTCGAGTGGCAGAGCAAACCCAAGCGCGCCCGCAAACTTTTTGCATTTGACCTCGAGCAGTGGCGCTACGACGACGAGGCGGCCGAAAAGGCTCGTGTCGAGAAGCAGCGTCAATGGGCAGCCCAGCAGGAGGCGGAGGCAGCACCAGTAACCCCGGCCGTGCAACCAGCTCTGGCTCCGCCCATCGTTCCCGCCACCTCGCGCGACACCACGCCGGCCACGACAGCTGACGACGCACAAAACGACGCGCCCGCCACGGCCTACGCCGCCCCGGCCGTCACCACGGCGCTGCCACCGACGGACAGTGCGACTAGTGACACGGACGAGCCCCACACCAACTTTGAGTCGGCCGATCACACCCCCGACACGGTGGATGACTCGGTAAACGTAGATGACACGGCAAGCGACGCAGACGACTACGCTCCCCCGGTGACCGCCGGAACCGTGCGCCGCCGAACCGACCCCGACCCGGTGATCAACGACGATAGGGGCACGGTCTAACGACCCGCACCCCGCTTCACATTCTGGGGTGTGTCTCCTAATAGGTGAGTCACACCCTAGAATGATTTTTCTGCCTCTGTAGCTCAGTGGATAGAGCAGCGGCCTTCTAATCCGCTTGTCGTAGGTTCGATTCCTACCAGGGGCACCACGTTTTATTCTTCTACTTCCCATATAGACACTGGGATGTAGCGCCTATACCGAAGTGCCAGACCGAGGGTTTGCCCACACTTTGCCCACACTTGAATTAGCGCGTGCCTGATCCAAAGCCTCTGCAACTGCGTCAAGGTCGTCATCGAAGAGGTCAGCGTAGGTGTCCAGTGTCATCGCTGCCGAGGCGTGCCCGAGCATCCTCTGGACCGCCTTTACGTTCGCGCCGGACGAGATCGCAAGCGATGCCGCAGTGTGCCGCAGGTCATGAAGGGTGATCTTCGGGGGGAACGTTGGATCAGTCAGGCGGGCACGTTTCGAGGCACCAGCAAACCATCCATCGCGTGAGTCCGGTGACCGCTGGTAGTTCTGGCCATCGCCGAAGATGATCGACTCGGCACTCTTGCCGTCGCATTGCGCAGCGAGTGGGAACGCGAGGAACGCAGGGAACGGCACTGAGCGCACTTTGTGGCTCTTAGGGGTGCCGACAATAATCCTGCTTCCAACAGCAACTGCGTTTTCACGAACGCTCACGCGCCGCCTGAGGGCATCAAAGTCACGCAGAAGACGACGGACGCGAACCGGCGTTCGATGCCGTTATCAACGAAGGCGTTTCAGCTCCCCAACGGTGTGACCGCTATGGATCTCGAAGACATTGATGATGGTGCGGTGGTGTTGGTGCCGGTGACGGCGCCTGTCCCCTGTGTGACGTCGGTGTTGGGTATCACCGGCAATGTGACGAATGAAGACTTCGACAACGCTGGTGTGGGTGGTGCGACGGACGCGCAGCTGACGATGATCTTCGAGGACCCGGATTCG
>DASYMY010000237.1:0-4396 GCA_036008825.1 Glaciihabitans sp. | reverse complement strand
CGTAGTCGCCGACTTTCCGGTACCGGTGGCACCAAGGAGCACGATATCTGTTTCCCCCGCATTGATGCGGTGGGCGAGTTCACCGATGGCGGCTGGCTGGTCGCCGCTTGGGGTGTACTCACTAACGACTTCGAATGGTCGAACAGAGCGCGTGGGTTGCATTGCTCCAGCTTACGGAGCACCTCCGACATTCGTGTTGATGTTTGCCCTGGGCGGAACTAGTGGTCTGGTCGAAGCTTGGACCACAGTGCATCAACCTGCGACAACGTTTCTGTAAGGGTTCCGCCGCTGAAGATGATGTCGTCGGCCACCGCTCGGCGCTCAGCATCCGACGCCTGCGAGCGAACTCGCGCCTCTGCATCGTCTCGGTTCATCCCCCGCAGCTCGATGAGTCGCTGAATCCGAGTCTCGGCAGGGGCATCCACCACCACTATTCGGTCAAACGACATTGGACGCTGCCCGCCGGCTTCAACCAGTAGCGGCACGTCGTATACAACAATCGCATCCGCGTCAGCGCTTACCGCAGCGTCGAACAATTGCTGCGCCCTGGCCCACACGGCCGGGTGGGTGATTTCCCCCAGAACCTTCCTGCCGTCGTCATCGGAGAAGATGATGGTGCCCAAGGCTGCCCGGTTCAGTGTGCCGTCTGTATTGATAACAGAGGGTCCAAAATGGGCTGCGATTTGCTTCAGAGCGGGCGTTCCAGGCTCGACCACCTCACGGGCAAGCACGTCGGCGTCAACGTGAACGGCACCGTGATCAGCGAGGCGGCGGGCTACGACCGATTTTCCGGAGGCAATACCACCGGTGACAGCTATCAACACCACGTGCATCTCAATGCGAACATAGCCCAATGCTAGCCTCGTGCAAACGAGAGGATGTCACATGCTCGAGCTTCTTGCCGGTACCGGGTTAGCCATCGCGGCCGGCCTGAACGCCTATATCCCCTTGCTTGTCCTGGGTGCCGCAGGCAAATTCATTGATGCGATCCAGTTGCCTGATGGGTGGGCTTGGCTGAGCAACGACTGGGTTCTCATTGTTCTCGGGGTTCTGCTGGTTATCGAACTTATTGCGGACAAGATACCCGTAGTGGATTCCATCAATGACTGGATTCAAACTGTCATCCGCCCTGCATCGGGTGGTATCGCGTTCGGAACCGGGTCCGCTTCGCAGACCACCGCGATCGAAGATCCTGCCGCGTTTGTCGACAGCGGCCAGTGGATAGGTGTAGCGACGGGCGTTGCAATCGCGCTCGGTGTGCATCTGTTGAAGATGTCGATTCGACCAATCCTGAATGCCATGACCATTGGCGCTGCCGCTCCGTTGGTGAGCTCGCTGGAGGATATTGGCAGCGCTGTGCTATCCGTGTTGGCACTGCTGTTACCCTTCCTGATCATCTTCGCTGTTGTCGGGATGGTGTTCGGGGTCCTTGCGCTTCGCCGCCGCATTGTGCTTCATCGGCGAGGAACCCCGGGTATAGCAAAACGGCCGGCCCCGTAAGGGACCGACCGTTTCGCCGAGACCAGACTTATCTGGTTTCACAGATGCGCTTGCGCGCGCCCGTTGTTAGGAGTTGCTGGAGAGCTTCTCGCGAAGAGCCGCAAGCGACTCGTCGTCCGCAAGCGTGCCGGCGCCGGCCGCGTCGCTGGAGAACGAGGAACCTGACGGTGCGGGGGAAGTGGGGTTCTCTTCCTCTGCAGCTGCCGTGGCAACCTGCTTCTTGTGAGCTTCCCAACGAGCCTGGGCTGCAGCGTAGTCCTGCTCCCACTTCTCGCGCTGGGTTTCGAAACCTTCGCGCCACTCGTTGGTCTCCGGGTCGAATCCCTCGGGGTACTTGTAGTTGCCCGCTTCGTCGTACTCGGTGAGCATTCCGTAGAGCGCCGGGTCGAACTCGGTGCCCTCGGGGTCCACGCCCTCGTTGGCCTGCTTGAGGCTCAACGAAATGCGGCGACGCTCGAGGTCGATGTCGATGACCTTGACGAACACCTCGTCACCAACCGACACAACCTGCTCGGCGAGCTCAACGTGCTTGCCGGACAGCTCGGAGATGTGGACGAGGCCTTCGATGCCCTCTGCAACACGTACGAACGCGCCGAAGGGAACGAGCTTGGTGACCTTACCGGGAGCAACCTGACCGATTGCGTGGGTGCGGGCGAATACCTGCCACGGGTCTTCCTGCGTCGCCTTGAGCGACAGGGAGACACGTTCGCGCTCGAGGTCAACCTCAAGAATCTCGACGGTGACCTCCTGGCCAACTTCGACAACCTCGCTGGCGTGCTCGATGTGCTTCCAGGACAGCTCGGAGACGTGAACCAGTCCGTCAACGCCGCCGAGGTCAACGAACGCACCGAAGTTGACGATCGAGGAGACAACGCCCTTGCGGACCTGGCCCTTGTGGAGGTTGTTGAGGAACGTGGTGCGGCTTTCGCTCTGAGTCTGCTCGAGCAGAGCACGGCGAGAAAGCACAACGTTGTTGCGGTTCTTGTCGAGCTCGAGAATCTTGGCTTCGATCTCCTGGCCGAGGTACGGCGTGAGGTCACGAACGCGGCGAAGCTCGATGAGCGAGGCGGGGAGGAAGCCACGGAGTCCGATGTCAACAATCAGACCACCCTTGACGACCTCGATCACGGAACCGGTGACAACGCCATCGGCTTCCTTGATCTTCTCGACGTCTCCCCATGCACGCTCGTACTGAGCGCGCTTCTTGGAGAGAATCAGGCGACCTTCTTTGTCTTCCTTCTGGAGAACAAGAGCCTCAACGCTGTCGCCGACCTGAACAACTTCGCTCGGGTCAACATCATGCTTGATGGAAAGTTCGCGGGAGGGGATTACACCCTCGGTCTTGTATCCGACATCGAGGAGAACCTCGTCGCGGTCGATCTTTACAACGATTCCCTCGATGAGGTCTCCGTCGTTGAAGAACTTCAGAGTTTTTTCGACCGCGGCGAGAAAGTCTTCAGCAGATCCGATGTCATTGATCGCGACCTGTTTGGGTGCCTTGGCGGTCGTTACGTTTGTCATGTAGTTAGTGCTCCAGTATGGACATAGCTAGGGCCACAAGCGAGGTCGTGCAGTGATTTTTGCCCATGGCGAGCGGAAAAGAGTCGCAAGTCGCGACGTCTCATCCTAGCGTCTTGGCGTAAAGGGGCGCCACCCCGGTTTGCCGAGGGCTTAGTGCCTGACGGGACTCGAAACTCTCGTTGCTAAACATGCCTGGTATAGCGCTAGGTATCGGGCTGCCATAAGCGATGGGCCGAAACGCGTCGCTACACTCTCCCGGCACCGCATACGGTCAAGCTCGGCCGCTCGCCTTAGCCCTAAAGCGAGTTCCTCGATTGTGTCGCCGATGAATCCGGTTACGGTGTCTTCAACAATTTCGGGCACGGACGCGCGTCGGGTCGCAATGATGGGTGTGCCCGTAGCGAGCGCTTCGAGCATTACCATTCCGAACGGCTCATCCCACTGGATTGGGTTGAGCAGGGCCAGCGCGCTGCCAAGCAACTTGTACTTCTCGTGAGCAGACAACTCGCCGACGAGGACAACGTCTCTGTTTAGGAGCGGCGCAATGACGGTTTCAAAGTATTCAATCTCTCCCGGCTCTCGCATCCGCGCGGCGATCCGGAGAGGAATACCAGCACGTTGAGCGATCATTATGGCTTCGCGCACACCCTTGTCCGGACTCATCCGACCCAAAAAGCAGGCATAGTCCCCGCCCGCTCCGCGCGGGATGGTGGCGGTAGACAGCCCATGGTGGATGACTCGGGAAATCTGGACTCCACGGGCGGTTGTCGCCTGATGATGGGAGATGGCAACAACACTGACGTCGACCGGCCGGGCTCGATATACGTCGAGCAAATCAGGGGTGAATCTATTGTGCGCGGTAGTGACCACGGGAACTCTATCGGGCCGCCGCCGCAAATGTGGTCCGACCAGGGTGTGGTCATGAATCACGTCGACGTCTTCGAAAGCAGCGTACGCCCGAACCGCGTGCCTCAATTCCGATGCGGATGCACCCACCTGCGAGGGATCTGACAGAGGCATTCCCTGAACGCGGGGCACAGGGCAGGCGCTGTCTCCCGCAGCGGCCAAGACCACATCATGGCCTGCCTCAAGCAGCGCGCAAGAGAGTACATCTACAACTGCTTCGATACCGCCGTATCCGGACGGCGGCACGGTCAACCACGGCGGAGCAATCATTCCAATTCTCATTGTCATCACCAGCACAAGTCGGCGGTATCAGCGCTTCCGCCCCGTGGGCCGAGATGAAGAGTGAACTGTTTGGGCAAGCCATTCAGTTCGAATTGAGTGCCTTTCGCGTGAATTGACAGCCGTGCCCCAGCAAACGGCACGTTCTCGAACTGCACAGCGCCGAAGCCTGCAGGAATCATCGGGGCGA
>DASYMY010000236.1:0-4534 GCA_036008825.1 Glaciihabitans sp. | reverse complement strand
CTGGTTGGTGTCATCGCGAGCCCCAACTTCGACTGGTTCCCCCTCACCTTCAGCCCCGGTTATGTCGAGCTCATCGCCGTCTTTGGGCTGATTCTGCTGCTGTTCAACTTAGGCCTGGAGTTTGACCAGGACGAGTTCTTTAGTAACGCCGGAAAACTTCTGTTATCCGGCGGTAGCTACATTCTTGTGAATATGGGTGTTGGGCTCGCCTTCGGCTTTATGCTCGGCTGGGGCAGCCGCGAAGCGCTGGTTGTTGCGGGAATGACCGCCACCAGTTCCAGCGCCATCGTCACCAAATTGCTGATCGAGCTCAAGCGTCTGCCCAACCGCGAGACCCCGATGATTCTGGGTGTCACCGTGGTTGAAGACATCTTCATCGCCGTCTACCTCGCCATCGTTTCCGTGGTGCTCAGCGGCGAGACCGAGATCTGGCCCGTTGTGGGCAAGCTCGCAGTGGCGTTCCTTTTTGTGGTGGTGATGTTCACGATCGCACGCTGGGGCGGCAAATACGTCTCGCGCCTGTTCCGCACCAAAGACGACGAACTCTTCACCATCCTGTTCTTTGGCCTCGCCGTCGCCTTCGGTGGAATTGGCGAACTACTCGGTGTCACCGACGCCATTGGTGCGTTCCTGATCGGTCTCGTACTTGGTGCGACCAAATACCGTGCCCGAATCGAGGCGCTCTCGCTACCCATGCGTGACGTGTTTGGCGCGTTCTTCTTCCTCAACTTTGGTCTCGGCCTCAACCCGTCCCTCTTCGGCGATGTGCTGATCCCGGTCGCCGGTGCTGTGCTGATGACGGTGCTGCTCAACATCATCGCCGGGCAGTTCGTCGCCTGGCTCAACGGCCTGGGCGCGCAAGCCGGAATCAACACCACCGTTATCCTGCAGAACCGCGGCGAGTTCGCCCTGATCCTCGCCACCCTGGCCATGGCAGCCGGACTCGACGACCGTATTGTGCCCTTCGCCGGCCTCTACGTGTTGGTGATGTCGATTATGGGACCGATCCTCGCCGTCAACTCCGAACGTATCGGCGCCGTTGTGCTGGGCACCCGCCGCAAAAAGCTGCGCGCCCAGATCGAGAAGGACTCCGCGCGCGCCGAGCAGCAACGTCGGCAGGACGCCGCGGGCACAGCGGCATCCGCCTCTGATGATGTGGCACTATCTGAATTGGCTGGGTCTGACTCATCGGACACGGCGGATGCCGCCGACCCCAACCGCGCCTTTATGGATGAGCTCATTCAGCAAGCCATGGAACAATCGGACGAAGCGGGCGCACGAAGTGAGCCGACGAAACGCGCAACGGATCCGGAGTACTAGGTGTGGAGTATCGCGCGCAGACCGCGCTGGATTGCGGCACTCTTTCTGTGCCTCGCCATTGCGGGCGCATTTGCCGCCCTCGGACAGTGGCAGATTTCTCGTAGCGTTGCGGATGCCACCGTTGTCGAGCGCGCCACCGAAGAGGTAATGCCGCTCACCGAGCTGACCGAAACGCAGACCAGCGTGACCGAGGCAATCGCCGGACACATGGTCTCGTTCGAGGCAATGACCGTCGCGGGCGACACCTCAATCCTCAGCGACCGCCTCAATGGGGGAGTGGCCGGCTACTGGGTGATGTCCCACATGCTGACCGAGACGGGCGCGAGCCTGGCTGTTGCCGAAGGCTGGGCGCCCACCCTCGAGGCGGCCGAAGCTGCTGCCCAAGACGAGATGACGGCCACCGCATTTCTGCCCTATGTCGGCCGTTACCTTCCCCCTGAGGGTCCCCAGGAGGGCGACTTCGAAAGCGGCGAACGTAATAGCGCTTCCGTGGCTGCTCTTATTAATGAATGGGCGGATGTCCCCGACTCCGTCTACGGCGGCTACGTTGTGCTCGAGGAGGCACCCGCCGGGCTCGAGTCCATTGATTCGCCCAAGCCCGACGACGAGGTTTCCCTCAACTGGCTCAACATTTTCTACGCGGTCGAGTGGGCCGTCTTTGCAGTGTTCGCGGTCTACCTCTGGTTCCGTCTGGTGCGTGACGCCTGGGAGCGCGAGACGGAAGAGGCCGCGGAGGCCGCGGAAGCTGCGGAAGCCGCCAAAGCCGCCGAACTCTCCCGATCAGCGGAAGTAAACTAGAGCCATGCCCCTGAAGCCCAAAGCGTCGAACGTGCCACGAATCCGCAAGGCGCTGAAGCTCTACCACGTGACCTCGATCATCACCGGCACCTTTTTGTTGCTGCTGTGCCTGATGATGGTGTTCCGCTACGGCTTTGGTGTCGATATTGAACTGAACGGGCCGTACGGGTTTCTCGCGCTCACCCCGCAGGAGCTGATCTCCGGGATTAACCTCTCCACCGTGATCCTCATCGTGCACGGCTGGCTATACGTGGTGTACCTCTTCAGCGACTTCCACCTGTGGAGCCTGATGCGTTGGCCGTTCTCACGCTTCCTGCTGATCGCCCTCGGTGGGGTTATCCCCTTCTTGTCCTTTTTCCTCGAGCGTCGTGTAAAGGCTGACACCAACCGTCAGCTTGAAGAACTCGAAACCCCCAAGCCAGTGGAGGCAACCCATTAGCACCTCTCATCACAGCGAAACCGACCACCGGCCTGTGCTGGTTGTCGACTTCGGCGCCCAATACGCCCAGCTGATCGCCCGTCGTGTGCGCGAAGCCAGCGTGTACAGCGAGATTGTTCCGCACACCATTACGGCTGCAGAAATTGCCGAGCTCAACCCCAGCGGGATTGTGCTCAGCGGCGGGCCGTCGAGTGTGTACGCGGAAGGATCCCCCTCGCTTGACCCTGAAATCCTCAAGCTCGGAATCCCCACCCTCGGCATTTGCTACGGCTTCCAGGTGATGGCGCAGCAGCTCGGTGGAGAGGTCGCCAACACGGGCCTCCGCGAATACGGCTCCACCGCTGTCACCCTCGCGGCCGGCGACAGCACTCTGCTGTCTGGCCAGACCGGTGAGCAGACCACCTGGATGAGCCACGGCGACTCCGTCTCCCGCGCTCCCGAGGGCTTTGCGGTCCTCGCCTCCAGCGCCTCCACCCCCGTTGCCGCCTTCGCCAGCGACGAGCGCAAACTGTACGGCGTGCAGTGGCACCCCGAGGTGAAGCACTCTGAGTATGGCCAGGCCGTGCTGGAGAACTTCTTGCACAAGGCCGCCGGCATTCCCGCCGACTGGAACAGCGGCAGCGTTATCGCCGAGCAGGTTGAACGTATCCAGGCTCAGGTCGGCACCGGCCGCGTGATTTGTGGCCTGTCCGGCGGGGTCGACTCCGCCGTGGCTGCTGCCCTAGTGCACAAAGCCGTCGGAGACCAGCTCACCTGCATCTTTGTCGACCACGGCCTGCTCCGCCAGGACGAGCGCCGCCAGGTCGAGGAAGACTATGTCGCTTCCACCGGTGTGCGTCTGGTGACGGTCGACGCCGTGCAGCAGTTCCAGGACGCCCTGACCGGAGTCACTGACCCGGAGCAGAAGCGCAAGATCATCGGTCGCGAGTTCATCCGCTCCTTCGAGAACGCTGCCGAGGCACTGGTTCTTGAAGCCGCAGGCGACGGCGCCAGCATCGACTTCTTGGTGCAGGGCACCCTGTACCCCGACGTTGTCGAAAGCGGCGGCGGAACCGGAACGGCCAACATCAAGAGCCACCACAACGTGGGCGGGCTACCCGAGGACCTCCAGTTCAAACTGGTTGAGCCGCTGCGTGCCCTGTTCAAAGACGAGGTTCGCGCTATTGGCCGCGAGCTGGGTCTGCCCGAAGTGATTGTCTCCCGTCAACCGTTCCCTGGCCCAGGCCTTGGCATCCGGATTGTCGGCGAGGTCACCTTTGAGCGCCTTGAACTGCTGCGGGCCGCCGACGCCATCGTGCGCGCCGAGCTCACCGAAGCCGGTCTTGACCTTGAGATCTGGCAGTGCCCTGTTGTGCTCCTCGCCGACGTCCGCTCGGTGGGTGTGCAGGGCGACGGCCGCACCTACGGCCACCCCATCGTGCTGCGTCCGGTCTCCTCCGAGGACGCCATGACGGCCGACTGGACCCGCCTGCCGTACGACGTGCTGGCGCGCATCTCCAACCGCATCACC
This sequence comes from Glaciihabitans sp., assembly GCA_036008825.1. GTDB lineage: Bacteria > Actinomycetota > Actinomycetes > Actinomycetales > Microbacteriaceae > Glaciihabitans. Next base: position 467 of record DASYMY010000236.1, on the reverse strand, counting down.
AACGAGGTGCCGGGGGTGAACCGCGTGGTGCTCGACGTCACGTCGAAGCCGCCGGGGACCATCGAATGGGAGTAGTCGCCTCGCCGCTCCCGTAGTACCCGGAAGCACCCTGCCCGAGCGGCAGGGTGCTTCCGTCGTTGACCCGTCGTGGCGCCGGGCGCCGGGCGCCGCGCGATGCGCGTCGGTGCCGGCACCAGCGGGGCCGTGCGCGCCGGCGCTCGCGTTGGAGCTGCGCGGGTCAGGCGCCGCTGCGCGGGTGGCGCGCCACCCGCGCAGTGGCGCCTTGCCCGCGTATCGCGGGGGCGGCGGTGGAGGTGGGGCGCGTCACCCGCGGAGCGGCGTCATGCCCGGGTGCCACGCCGCGAGGGCCGGCCCTGGTGGGCCGGCCCTCTGCGGGTGGTGCGGGTGGTGCGGGTGCTGCGGGTGGTGGGGAGGCGCCGGGGCGCCGGATGTGCTATTCGCGGGCG
>DASYMY010000235.1:0-1574 GCA_036008825.1 Glaciihabitans sp. | reverse complement strand
CGCACCGAGAGGCGAGTTGTCGTAGAGTACTGCCGAGTGAAGGACCGGCGGTTCCATCGGTGAGACTCCGCGGTGTGCGAGGTCGAGAAGTTCCCTGGACTTCAAGCTCAAGCCAAACTCATCGGCGAGCTCACTCAGGTCGTTGACAGTGCGCTGGTTCAGGATCTGCTGCCGTTTCAGCACGCGACGGTGATCGCGGGACTCGTACTCCCGCGACTTGGTCACAAGTTCGTCCGTTTCCCCGACCTTGGCAGCGAAGGGTTGGTCACCGACCCACCGCTCGAAATCGTCTTCTTGTCGGAAACCATGTACCTCTTGCTCTTCATCGGTTACAGCGATGGTGCAGGTAACCGGACATCGGCCCAGCGCGGCCCGTTGAGCATCTGCAGACCCAGTCAATTCATTGCCATCGAGCACATACTTGATCTTCATCACTTTTCTCCTGTAGGAGAGTTCGCGCTTCTGCCGCAATTCGTCAAGACAACGAGTGCCACCACGGATCTGGGATCCGTCCGAGCGAGAACTGCCAGTCGGGTGCTTGGTTGGACGTTAGAGACAGGCGCCGACGGCCTATACGTCGTTTCCCGATCTCCAGTCAAAGTGCACGTCGGTACTCGTGGGATTGCCGCTGTTCTCAACGAGAATCCAGACCCCGCCGGTGGGCCACGTGTGATTCTGTGGAATAAACGCAGTCGAGCCACTGATGATGGAGCCAGAGGGGTCCCACTGGACAAGTGACTGGCGGGTCCGTAGTTCCCAAGAAGTGCTGATGTCTACATCCGTCACCGTCACCTCCAGGTCCTTCCCCACCACCGACTTCAGCAGTTGCCACTGGCCGTGATTAACGCGGTCGATGTCCGATCCCGTACCCATCTGCCATACCTCCTGTTTTGGTAGACGGTACGCACAGGAGAAGGGGTGGCAAGTATTATGTGCAAGATCTGACGGGTGCGGTACGCCCGTGTGGTGCGCGGCGGGGAAGGTCCGCGACCAGGCCGACCAAAGACCGCGCGAGCACCCCGAGGCATGGACGATCTTGGCTTCCCCGGAGCGCCATGGGTAACCGCTATTGGCGCGGCCGATGCCGCCCAGTCCGACCAGGTCCAGGATGCGGTCCGGGTCATCGAGTTGGATGCCCGAGGTGCGTGCCGCCTGGCGCTGCGCCAGCCAGATGTTGCGGTGCAGGTTGGCGTACCCGAGCAGGTTGCGCGTCGCGCCCTGCAACACCACGCCGGGCGCCCGTGCTCGCCCCCGAGCGCGTCAAAGGTCGCCTCGCAGTGACAGGTCGACGTCGTCACACCGTGACCGCACACTCGGCCCACGCCGGATGAGGTTGCCAGAAGGCCTGGAGCTGCTCCTCAATCGGTGCCGCCCCCACGTGGCGGCGGGATGCGCCGGCACCGACAGCGCCTGCTCACCGGCGTCCAGCCACCGCCAGAACCTGCACCGCGGCCACGACCCCTCACGTCCGACCGCCAGCCGGTCGGTGCCTCGTCGCGCCCTTCGATGAACCGGCCGTGCGATCTGATCGCCCGCAGCCGACAATGACAAGCCACCGCCCACCACCGCCACGG
>DASYMY010000234.1:0-2511 GCA_036008825.1 Glaciihabitans sp. | reverse complement strand
CAAAGAATTGGCTGCCGAACACGCCAACGGTGAATTCCGACTGGTATTCAACACTGGCGAAAGCGCCGGACAAACAGTGATGCACGCTCACGCTCACGTGTTGAGCGGCGCCATATCGGAAGGCACCCTTGCCCAGTAGTGACGGTATTCCCCGCTCGGCGGCAGAGGATCAGGTCGATATTCATATCGACGGCCTCGCGATGGTCCGCCTCTTGGGCCCTCAGGACCGGCTACTGACCACCATCGAACGGCAATACCCGCTCGTTGATGTTCTTGTGCGGGGTAACCAAATTTCTCTGAGCGGCGACGCTCAACAAGTACGAACCGCCAGCAAACTGGTGGAGGAATTAGTGCAAATGGTACGAAACGGTGCAGACCTCGACACCTCTGATGTCACTACGTCGGCAACAATCCTCGATTCCCAGTCGGGTAGCCCGTCAGACCTGCTCGGCCAACCGATCCTGACCAGCAGGGGCAAAAGCATCCGCCCGAAAACGGTAGGGCAAAAAGAGTACGTCGACGCGATCGACCAGCACACAATTGTGTTCGGCATCGGCCCCGCCGGTACCGGCAAGACGTACCTGGCCATGGCCAAGGCGGTTCAAGCGTTGCAGCGCAAAGAAGTTGAACGCATCATTCTGACGCGCCCTGCGGTGGAGGCGGGGGAGCGCCTCGGCTTCCTTCCCGGCACGCTAACCGACAAGATCGACCCGTACCTGCGACCGCTCTACGACGCGCTCAACGAGATGATGGACCCGGAGATCGTTCCGAAACTTCTCGCCGCCGGAACCGTTGAGGTTGCTCCCCTTGCCTACATGCGCGGGCGAACCCTCAACAACGCATTCATCGTGCTGGATGAGGCGCAAAACACCACGCCCGAGCAAATGAAGATGTTCCTCACTCGACTGGGGTTCGGCTCCCGAATGGTTGTCACCGGCGACGTCACCCAAGTGGACCTGCCGACCGGCGCCAGCGGTCTTCAACTGGTCACCCGCGTGCTCAACACCATTGACGACATTCACTTCGCCCGTCTCACCAGTGCGGACGTCGTTCGACACACTTTGGTGGGTCAGATCGTTGATGCGTACACCAAGTACGACGCCGAACGCCAAGCAGCGCGCTTCGAACGCCAGAACCCCGACAGCGAACCATCCAACAGGGCCGAGCGACGCGGAAACGCGCCCCAGGACAGAGCCCGTTCCGTACGATCAGACAAAAGGTGGGGTCGCTAATGTCGATCGAAATTAACAACGAATCCGGCATTCCCGTTGACGAGGCTGCATTGCAACGCCTAGTCACATTCAATCTTGACCAGCTGCACGTCCACCCTGACGCTGAGTTAGCAATCGTTCTCGTGGACGAGGCAGCCATGGAGCAACTTCACGTGCAGTGGATGGACGAACCCGGTCCCACCGACGTGCTCAGCTTCCCCATGGATGAATTGCGTCCTGGTACCGAAGACGCTCCCACCCCCGCAGGGCTGCTCGGTGACATTGTGTTGTGCCCGCAGGTTGCCATCGGGCAGGCGGAAACAGCAGGTCACTCCACCTTGGAGGAGCTGTTCCTGCTCACAACCCACGGATTGCTTCATCTGCTCGGCTTCGACCACGCCGAACCCGAGGAAGAGAAAGAAATGTTTGGCCTCCAGCGTGACCTTCTGGTGGGCTTCGCCATGGCTGAACGCCGGCGATAGGCCGTCGCGCGATGATTCCACTCTTTATTAGCGTTGCCATCGCGCTAGTGGTATTCGGCGGACTGCTCGCTGCCTCAGACGCCGCGCTGCAGGTGCTTAGCCGTACTGACCTCGTTGACCTCGCCTCGACCAGCCGCTCACGGCGGTCATTGATGGCCATCGCCGACGATCTTGGGGCGCACACCAACGCGCTCAACTTCATGCGAGTTGTTTCGGAGACCACAGCTGCGGTTTTGGTGTCTCTCACCTTCGCCTCAATCTACGAGGAGTGGTGGCTTGCTCTGCTCTTCAGCGCGCTGATTATGACGGCCGTCTCCTTTGTCCTTGTTGGGTCGAGTCCGCGCAGCGTGGGACGGGCGCACTCCCGAGCAATCCTGCGTTTTTCCGCCGGAACAATCCGCGCGGTTCGCCTCTTTCTTGGGCCCATCGCCAACGCTCTTGTTGCTGTAGGAAACAAGGTCACCCCCGGGCGGCCCAAAAATGCGACGTTCTCTAGCGAAGAGCAACTGCTGAGCATGGTCGATGAGGCGACCGAGCTTGACGTTCTCGAAGAAAACGACCGCGAGCTCATCCACTCCATTTTTGAGTTCAACGAAACCGTGGTCCGCGAAGTGATGATTCCCCGCACCGACATGATCACCATCGACAGCGACGACCCGCTCAGCACCGCCATGGGACTGTTCCTCAGCCGCGGAGTATCTCGAATGCCCGTCGTCGGAGAAGACATTGACGAGGTCCTCGGAGTGCTCTACCTGCGTGACGTCGCCCGACTCACGTACGAACAATCGCCCGGATTTGAGACCGCAACCGCCGCCGAT
>DASYMY010000233.1:0-6105 GCA_036008825.1 Glaciihabitans sp. | reverse complement strand
CTGTGGGGTCTTCCCGAAGCTCTGGGTCATCCGCTCGTTGTCCGTGAGCGTGGGCGGCGTTGGTGTCGATCTCTCCGGTGAAACGGTGCGCTGCGTCTTCGGCTTTGACCAAGTCTTCAAGAAGCTCGACACCGAAGTCGGGTGTTTTGGTGTGGTCGATGATGTCTGTGGAGTGGCCTCGTCCAACAACGGGGGTGTCGAACGCCGCGTCGTCTTCGCGGCGTGTCTTGTTGCGGCGCCACCACGGCATGCTGGCGGGGTCTGCGTCATCGAGACCCAGGTCGCTCGTGGGCTGGAACTTGAGCGGTTCGTCGACCGGCTGCTTCGGCTCCTCGATCTGTGCCCCGAAAAGGTAGGCGTAGAGCTCGCGAAGGCGCGCGCCCACCCGGTTGGGCGGGGTTTTAGTGATGATAAAGAGCGACAGGATGAGGAGGACGATGATGACGGGAGCGGCCAGCCAGACAGAGCCGATAGCCAGCAGCGGGGCTGCAAGTACCCAGCCAACCAAGCCCCCGGAGCGAGCAAGAACTGCCACACCGTCGTCGGGCTGGGGCTGGGCGCCATACATGTGGCAGAGGGCTGCGATGGTGGCAATCATGATGCCAACGCCGATTCCGATACGGGTGTTGTCATGCACGCTCGCCGGGTGCCTGAACAGCCAGCCAGCAAAAACGAACATGATCACGGGCAGCGCAAACGCAACCCGGCCAATGATGCCGCCAAAGGTGTACGCATCGAGGGCGAGAGCAACCGGGTCAAGCGGATTGAACCACTCCACGATGACGCCGGCGACTGCGAGCAAGAAGATGAGGAACGGGACGCCGTCACGGCGTTCTTCCTTGGCCAGAGTTTCAAAGCCGAAGACTCGGAACGCTGCGCCCGTGGTGTGCGCAAGGCTCATCCAGGCGACGGTCAGCAGGCCGGGCTTGTGTTGCGGCTCCGGAGCAGGCTGCTTCTTTGTCGCCCGAGTGGGGGTCGTCGGTAGTTTCTTCGTCGGAGCCGTCCGCGAACGGGACGCGCTCGTGCGGGCGCGCGAATTCGACTTAGTGCTCTCAGCCATACGTTCACGCTACCCTTCGCGGGCGACACTTAGGTGCTAGCCGGGCGCGTGTTCGCCTTGTGGCGAGGAGCCTGCGGCGGGATTCATCCGCCTACTCAGCTTTTTTGTGCTTGAGGAGGGTCCTACGCTTCGATCACAACGGGCACAATCATGGGGCGTCTACGGTGTTGAGTGTTGACCCAACGCCCTACGGTGCGCCGAATGACTTGCGAGAATGCGTGGGTATCGCGGGTGCCGTTCGCTGCGGCGTCGGCCAATGCTTTGATGACCTGGGGGCGAACAGTGTTGAACACCTCCTGGTCTTCGGCGTAACCGCGGGCCTGGATTTCTGGTCCAACTATCACCTGGCCGGTTTGAGCGTCCACCGCGACAAAGATCGAGATGAACCCTTCTTCGGCGAGGATACGGCGGTCTTTGAGGTCGGCTTCGGTGATGGTGCCAACGCTTGATCCATCGACGTAGACCATTCCAAGGTCAAGTTGACCAACAACCGCTGCATAGCCATCTTTGAGGTCAATCACCGTGCCGTCCTCGGCGATAAAGGTGTTTTCTTCCGGCACCCCGGTCTGAATGGCCAGGTCAGCGTTGGCGACCAGGTGGCGGTATTCGCCGTGGACGGGCAGCACGTTTTTGGGACGGAGAATGTTGTAGCAGTAGAGAAGCTCACCCGCTGCCGCGTGCCCGGAGACGTGGACCTTCGCGTTAGCTTTATGGACAACGTTGGCGCCCAGCTTGGTGAGGCCATTGATTACCCGGTAGACCGCATTTTCGTTGCCCGGGATCAGGCTGGAGGCGAGAATAACGGTGTCCCCTTTGCCGATGGTGATCTGGTGTTCCAGATTCGCCATCCGCGCCAACACAGCCATCGGCTCTCCCTGGCTGCCGGTGCTCATGTACACAAGGCGCTCGTCGGGAATGTCGACAGCTTTTTTGGCGTCGACCAGAACTCCCGGCGGCACCTTGAGGTAGCCGAGGTCGGCAGCGATTCCCATGTTGCGCACCATGGACCGGCCCATCAACACCACTTTGCGGTTGTTAGCTACGGCGGCGTCGAGGACCTGCTGAACGCGGTGCACGTGGCTGGAAAAGCTCGCCACAATTACGCGTCGAGGGGCTTTCGCGATGACGGATGCCAGCACGGGGCCGATGTCCCGTTCATTGGGGGTAAAGCCGGGGACATCGGCGTTGGTCGAGTCTGGAAGGAACAGGTCTACGCCCGCCTCACCAAGGCGCGCAAAGGCTCGCAGATCGGTGATGCGGTCGTCGAGGGGAAGCTGGTCCATCTTGAAGTCACCCGTGTGCAGAACAACACCAGCTGTAGTGGTGATCGCCACAGCAAGCGCATCAGGAATTGAGTGGTTGACCGCCACAAATTCCAAAGCAAATGGACCGAGTTTCTCCTTCTGCCCTTCCGCCACTGTCAGCGTGTACGGCTTGATCCGGTGCTCTTTGAGTTTGGCTTCAATGAAAGCCAAAGTGAGGGTTGAACCGATCAATGGGATGTCGGCCCGGAGACGCAGCAGGTACGGGACCGCGCCAATGTGGTCCTCGTGTCCGTGGGTGAGAACAACTCCGACGATGTCGTGGAGTCGATCCTTGATGGGCGAAAAATCCGGAAGGATCAGGTCGACACCGGGCTGGTGTTCCTCCGGGAACAGCACACCGCAATCGACAATGAGGATCTTCCCGTCGATCTCGTACGAGGTCATGTTGCGGCCGATTTCGCCGAGACCACCGATCGGGATAACACGAAGGGTTCCGTTTTTTAGGGGCGCTGGGGTGAAGACGTTAGTGGGCATCTATTCCTGGTTCGTTGAAGGGAGGGGCCACGAGCCCCCGGTGCACAGTCTTGTGGGCTCCCCATACCCGGTCACCGCATCGTGACGTGTTTCGAAGAGCCGGACCACTAGCGTGTAGTTCCTGCAACCTTGGGCAGTGCGCCACCGGCGGCAGCGTTGCGGTCGGGTCGGAAGTTCGCGAAGCTGACACCCGCAATGTTTTTGACCAGATCGATTTCGTCTTCGATCTGTGCGGCCTCAAACTCTTCGGGTCCAACCAGCGGCAGTCGAACGCGCGGTGAGCTGATTCGGCCTAGGCCGTGAAGGATGTACTTGACGGCAACTGTTCCCGGAACGTGAGTCATGGTCGCTCGCACGAGCGGTTCGAGAGCCTTGTGCGCTGCTGTGGCCGTTTTGAGGTCGCCTGCGTTGACCGCGTCGATCATGTGTCGGTACGGCATGGACGCGATGTTCGCCGTTACACCGATTAGACCGGACACACCAATTGCCAGGCTGGGCAGCACGTTGGCGTCATCCCCGCAGAAGTACAAGAGATCGCTCTGGTTCAGTACACGACTGACCTCGCTGAGATCCCCCTTCGCATCCTTCACCGCAAGAATGTTTGGGTGCTTGGATGCACGCAGAATGGTCTCGTACTTGATCGGAATTCCCGTGCGCCCGGGGATGTCGTAGAGGATCACCGGCAGATCTGTGGCATCCGCAATCATTCGGAAGTGGGTGAGCACTCCGGCTTGGGTTGGCTTGTTGTAGTACGGGGTGACAATCATGTTGCCGTCGGCCCCGGCTGCGGCGCTTTTCTTTGCAAGCTCGATGGCGTGAGCTGTTTCGTTCGAGCCACCACCTGTAATGATTTTGGCCCTGTCGCCTGCCACTGCCTTACCCACCTCAACGAGACGGATTTTCTCCGGGTCCGTCAGGGTGCTGGTCTCTCCTGTGGTGCCGGTGACAACGATGCCGTCGGCCCCTGCGGTGATGACATCGTCGATGTGCTTCTCAACGTCAGCCCAGTTGACTTCACCGTCAGCGGTGAAGGGGGTGACGAGAGCGACGAGAACTTGGCCGAAGGGCTTAGAAGGCGTAGACACGCTTTACAGGGTATCGGGAACCGCGGGACAACGTGAGGGCGATGGGCTCGGGTTACGGGTTACGGGTTACGGGTTCGGGTTACGAGCGGCGAAGGTGATCACCTCGCTCGATGAGAGCTAGCACGGCGGCTTCGACGAGTGGCCAATCCCAGATGATGAGGTGGTAGTCGAACCGGACACACCGGAATCCCAATCGCGCAAGGGCTGCGTCGCGCCTGTGGTCGCGTATCCGTTGTTCTCGGTCGCCGTGGTGCGCATCGCTATCGATCTCGATGATGAGGCGATCTCCAATGAGGAAATCCACCCGTCCGATTTCTGGGATGGAGTACTGCGATCGCATGGTCACACCGCGTTGGAGTAGCCGGTACCGAAAAAGTGATTCAGTACCACTATCGGCGAGGGGCCCGGCTGCGGTCACCAAATCACGTCGGCGCTGCGGGACGTTTGACGCAAGCCGTGCGCGGTCGGCTGCGGACAGCTTGCCTTTGTGCAGTGCTGATTCAAGAACCGCAAAGGCGACATCGGCTGGCTGGCACCGGATCGTTTGCGCCAAGCACTCGACGAGCGGAACAACTCCCCCGCTGGAACTCTCGAACGCTCCTGCGTTCCAGTGCACGAGAAGTCGGCGCGAAGGATGCTCCGACGTCACGGGCGCACCGGTATCGGGATCCTTGATGTGTCGGGCGCCGCGGGGAGCGCAGATGTGTAGTTGTGGATCCCAAGGCTGCCAGAGCCCTTGAAACGCGCATCCCGAAACGCAGGCGAGTGCGCCGCCCGCTCGAATCGCCCGCACGAGCTGGTCGTTCGCGCCGGGCCCGCTGTACCAGCCCCTGCGGATGCGCTGGATTGAACCCGCATCGGTTGCCCGTTGCACCGTACGCGCCGAGTAGCCATCCCGGATGAGATCATCCAGCTGGGCAAGGCCACCCGCTCGTTCCAGGTAGGCGGCGATATGCAGGCGACGGGTCGTCCGCACCTGGTGGGCGACCCGGAGGTGCGGGGCCGGAGTCGGGTGCGGGTTCTCGGTCTGGGGCCTGAGCGGAAGAGTCATCCGCCCAGAATCAAGGTTTGTGCTGCCGGAATGCGCTTCTTATCTGGGAGTGGGGAAATGGGTACCCGGACGCACGATTGGGGAGGACCTGTGGGTGGACGGGCGCGACTACGGACTCGACGTGCGCCACGATGGGCCGGAAGCGCACGGCAGGTGGATGGTGTGTCGCTAGAGACGCCAAACCGCGGAAATCTGGGCCGAAACTGGCGTTTGGGAGGCCATCCAGCGAGGGTTGGCGACTTTAGCGACTATCGCCGCAGCGAAAGGCAGGAAAAGCGGGAGAAGAGGGAGAAGAGGGAAAAGCGGCGAAACACTGGGAGATGCGGGTTAGGGAGCGACCCGACCGTTTTTGTTGAACGCTGCGTAGGTCAGAGGCATGAGCTCGGCGAAGTGGTTTTCCATCTTCTCCGCGCACATCTCAATCTCACGCTGCGGGAAGGACGGGAAATGTGTCCCTTCGCGCTTGGTACGCAGGCTGAGGAAGTTCATGAGCGCACGGGCGTTCATCGTCACGTACATGGACGAGAAGATGTTCAGCGGCAGGACAATGCGTGCGACCTCGCGGGCCACGCCGGCATCGAGCATACGCTGGTAGGACTCGTAGGCTTCCGTCGAGACACGACGGGTTTCGCTCTGCACCAGGTCGGTCTGCTCTGCTGAGCCGGGCAGGAAGTCGTACGCCCCCGCCTTGCCTACCTGGAGGAGATTGCGCTCAGCGCTGGGGACGTAGAAGACCGGGTTGAGCTCGCGGTAACGTCCGCTTTCTTCGTTGTAGGACGCGATGCGGTGGCGCATAAATTCGCGGAACACAAAGATGGGTGCCTGCACGTAGAAGGTCATCGAGTTGTGCTCGAACGGCGAACCGTGGCGGTCGCGCATCAAGTAGTTGATGAGGCCGGCGCTGCGCGAGGTGTCGAGGCCCTCATCCTGGGCCGCCTCGAGCGTCTGTTCACCCTGCGTTGACACGCGGGCGGCGAACAGGACGTCGGAGTCGGAGGCGCTCGAACGAACGAGCTCCACGGTTACATCGGAACGGAATTCGATCTCAGAAGGCACGTCGTTCACGATAGCGGAGTCGGGTGACACGCGTGGAAGCCATACCCTGCGGCG
>DASYMY010000232.1:0-4906 GCA_036008825.1 Glaciihabitans sp. | reverse complement strand
GGCTCGGACTATGTGGCCTATATCCGCGGCATCCTGGGAGCATCCGGCGAGGGAGTTGCTGCCGCCCCGGCTGAGGCTTTTGGAAGCTATGACTTGCGAATGTTCGACAACGTCGACGAGATGCGCGCCGCAATCGAACGCCGTGACGGGGAAACGGGGTTGTCTCGTTTGCTCGCCGGGTTCGCGTGGCCGTGGATCTCGAAAAAGGACAAGACCGCGTACGACATCACCATTGGTGACACCCAGCTGCGCTGGAATAGCACTCAAACCGACTGGATTGCTTCGCCGAAGTCGATCACCGAGGTGGGGTCGATCCACACGGTTCAGGGGTACGACCTGAACTTCGCGGGAGTCATCATTGGGCCGGATCTACGATTTGATCCCGAAACCGGTCGGATCGTTGTTGACCGCGATTCGTACTTTGACAAAAAGGGCAAAGAGAACAACGCCGTACTCGGCAAGTCCTACACCGACGACGACCTGCTGCGCTTTGTGCGCAACATCTACGCGGTGTTGCTGACGCGTGGCATGCGCGGTACATATGTGTATGTGTGTGATCAGCAGCTGCGGGAGTATTTGCGCGGTTACATCCCGGTCAATCCGGAGAGGAATCCGTGAGATTTCTCGACGTCGCCGGAGTGAGAATCGCCTATCGGACCAGTGGTAATGGCCCTGCTTTGTTGGCTCCCGAATGTAACTACACGTGGACGCCTGAGTTTGAGGCTCTAATGGCGCGTCACTTCACCCTGGTTGTCGCCTCACCGCGTGACTTCGGAGCGAGCGAGCGAGCGGTCCGGGGCGCCCTACGATCCGGATCTGTGGGCGAGTGACATGCTTTCGGTGATGGCCCATTTGGGCCACACCACCTTTTGCGTGTTCGGGTACTCGTTTACGGGAGCGTTCGGACCGTGGCTAGCCCTGAAACTCAGACAGCAGGCCGCGGTGCACGCGGTGGTCGCGGGCGGGTTTCCCCTTCTCGGTGACTATCGGATTACCTCGCTGGATGTGGATCAGCAGCTGGCAGAGGTCGAGAACGATGAGAGCGTGCGAGTGGAGTTGGAGAAACGATTCGATCTTCGAGCTGGCGCGGCTTTCTACCGTGACCTCGCAACACTCGAATCGAACGCCCTTGTGGACGATTTACCCTGCCCGCTGTACTGCTTTTGGGGAGATCGAGACGTTGACGCCGTCGAGATGGTGATGCCGCATACTGAGCTGGCTGCCGGGCTCACACGCCGCAGCGTTGAGTGGGAAATCTATCCCGGGCTGGACCATGAGGCTCTGAGTGCGGACCTCGCAATTGCCTGGCCAGCGGCGGAAGCCTGGCTCCTCGACCAGGCGGGCGGTAAGCGTGGTGACCGGAACGAGGCGTAAGTCGCTAAAGGACGACGGTTTACCTCCGAACGACCAAATATGGGGCGTAGCTAGTTGAACGTCTCCTCCTCCGCTTCGCTGGACTCGGCGGGGAATGGGCGAGTAATTATCCGAATGTAGAACCCGGACAGGAGGAGGCCGCTGCCCCCGAGAGCAACAGCCGCCCAGCCCGCCGCCGGATAGAGACTAAGAAGGGCGATCCCGACGACGATGGCGGTGAGCCCCGCCAGCGCAGGAAAAATCCAGAACAGAGCATTCGTACGCGGGTGCGCGTTGAGTACACGCTGAGTTTCATCCAACCAGTGGGTGTTCTTGAGGCGAACAACAATGATGATGAAGGCCGCAACAGGCGTGGAGTAGGCCAAGGCAAAGGCCACTACCCACGCGGTATCCATGCTCATTTCGTCAGGCTACTCGCCTATCCCTGCTCGCTACTGCCCGGTTGCGGTTCAGACGCCGTTCACGCGCGCAGAGGAAAAGCGGGAACGCGAAGGCCAGTGCCACGAGTGGCACAAGCACGAGGTAGATCACAATGCCGCGCATCCGAAGCCGACGGGCTTCGGCAACCATAAAAACGATCGCTGCGACCGCCACTACCGCGAGGTCGATTCCGAGGGAGCCTACCGAGGGTCCACTGCCGAACCACTCGCCGAGAAAGTCGCGCTGCTCGACGATGGCCGTGATGTTGAAGTACCAGGTCCCGACAACGCCTGCGATTGCCAGGATCAGATACAGCACGGCGCGGGGAGTCCAGTTGGCTCGTAGTGAGGTCATGACCGCATTCCAATCGTCGGAGCGTCAGCAGCTTCTGGGTGGGGTTGATTCGCGCGCCGCCGGCCAAGAACGAGAACCACCACGGTCGAGACGATAGTTGCCACGACCACAGCCCAACTCGCGACAAGGAACACCCCGGACGGCTGCACAATCGACTGACCGGCAAGTGCCTGAGCAGTCAGCAGCGTCAGGGTTGCAGCGAAGGACGCGGTCGCCACGACAACAAGATGTGTGCGCATGCGGTCGTCTGCGAGTAGCCGCACGCGTCGGCCCAGCGCGACCAGGCTAATGGCGAACAGGGGGATGACCTGGAGTGCGTGCATTCCCACAAAGTGGGGAATCCGCAGGTCGCCAGCGACCGTGCTCCAACCAAGGAGCGGGAGGCCTGGTCCGCCATCATCGATTCCTGCGGTGTGTGCCCCCGCGACACCTTGAAAGTCGTTGAGTTGGTCGGCGGTGGGGCCCGTCATCAAAAAAGCGAGACCGATGCCAACCAGTGCGAGGGCGGCGCCTGCCCGCACCGCGATAGTGAGTGATCGGGTGGGAAGTCGAAACCAGAAGAGCAGCACGGTTGTGACAAAGGTGGCGAGGTAGAGGATGGTGATGGAGACCGCCATCACACTCCAGAGGGTCGTCGAGAAGGCGGTCGAGACATTGAAGTGGCTGGTGATTCCCGCAGCAGCTGCTCCGACAATCGCGGCCTGTTCCACTGCCAATGCAATGGCGATCACGGTGCCTGCGCGGTGAGCGGTGCGCTGGAAACGAGGCAGGTGCGCGATAAGCCAGGCCCAGGTCACGCTGTAAATAAAGATGGACAGGGAAAATTTCAGCGGCTTCAACCACACATTGGCGCCGAGAAGCTGGCGGGGGTCAAGAAGAAGCCCAACAAGGCAGACGACGGTGCAGAGCACCATCAGTGCCGCGACTGCCATCAGCGGACGGTGCCAGCGGGCGGCCCGCATCAGGGCAGAACTGCTGCGCGAAGGCTCTGGGGGAGCGGTCGAGCGGGGCATAGACATCATCACAAATTCCTTTCGGCGGTTCGATGGGCCTGGGCGATCCGTCGCAGGCCGAGGGAGAGAGTGTCGCCGAGCACGGTGCCCACCACCATGAGCTCCGTACGGTCGGCAGAATCGGTGATCGCCTCGACCGCCGCGAGGTCGGCCTGGGCCACCAGCGCAGCGGCATCCGCATATTGATCGAGGTATTCGTCGGTCATCGGATGCCCCGCCTTGGCAAAACCGTCGATCGTTTGCGCGACGATTCTGTGGCCAATATTGTCGGCACAGTGCAGCCAGCCCGCACGTTCGGCAACCGCGGTGGCGCGGTCGAGGCTGTGTGGCGACGGATCACTCACGTCAGAAACTGCCTCGCGGGAGAGGGCGTTTTGGGCGACCTCGAATGTTTCACCAATGGGCTTGGTGGAGTCGTCGAGTGCGGCAAGCACGGCGGCCGCTGAGGTGACGGAAAGTTTTCCGACCTCAAGCAGAGAACGAATGAGGTGCAAGCGGTGGAGGTGGGACTCGTTGTAGTGGGTGCGGTTGCCGCCCTCGCGAGTGCCGGCCGGAAGGAGTCCTTCGCGCACGTAGTACTTAATGGTGGCGGCGGGGATTCCGGATTGTTCGGCGAGCTGGGAAATGAGCATGCAGTGATAGTAACGCTATCGATAGCGTTACTACCAGCGTCTTGTCGAAGTTAATTCGCGACTGTATGGTCTTCGCGACTGCATGGTCTTCCCGACTGGCACAATGACGAGATGAGATTTCGACGTCGCCACGGCGCAGCGGGCCAGTCCCCTGCCCGTGAGCGAGGTCGGCCCACCGGGCATGGCGGCGGCCACGATGTCGACACCAATGTCACGGTGCGGCGGGTCAAACGCGGCAGGCTCTACGCGCGGGTCAGCACCATCGGTGACGTGGGTGACCGTGCATTTTTGTTGGTTCCCGGAATCGGGGTCTCGTCCGACTACTTCGAACGACTGGCTCCTAACCTGAACCGGTTCGGGCCCGTTCACGCTGTTGACCTGCCCGGGTTCGCGGGTGTTCCGCACGCGAAAAAGGCGTTGACAATCCGAGAGTACGGCGAGCTCGTCAGCGCGGTCATTGATGACCTCGAGCTGAGTAATCCGATTGTTGTGGGTCACTCAATGGGAACGCAGATCGTAGCCGAAGTTGCCGCCCGTCGGAATGACCTCTCGACTATTGTGCTGATCGGCCCGGTGATCAATGCCCGCGAGCGACGCGTTTTTACCCAGGCCGTGAGATTTGTGCAGGCGTCCTGGCATGAGCCCGGCAGGGTAAAGAGTCTGGCCATCAGTGCGTACGTTCTGTGTGGTGTGCGCTGGTTCTCGCGCATCCTGCCCAAGATGATGAGCTACCCGATTGAGGACCAGCTTCCGCACATCACCGCCGACACGCTCATCATTCGAGGGGAGCACGACGCTGTCGCTCCGCGTGACTGGGTGCGTCGAGTGGCCGAGCTGATTCCGTCGTCTCGAATGTGGGAGATCCCGTTCGCAGCGCATTCCGTGATGCACGCCCACGCCAACGAGGTCGCCCAGCTGTGTGTTGAGCACGCCGAGCAGCCGATCCGTGACAGTGACACCACAAAGCTTCATGTGTTGGAGCACGCCAGTGATGGGGAAGAACGCGACGATTTCAGCCCCAGCCTGTCCGATTGGGCAAAAGGTTTTGGCGCGCGGCTCAGGTCAACCGCTGCATCCGTCCGCGGGGATGACACGGCGCTCGCCGAAGCGAAA
>DASYMY010000231.1:0-1608 GCA_036008825.1 Glaciihabitans sp. | reverse complement strand
TGCAGGCAGTGGCGGACACCGACCCGGTGTTGCCGTTGCGAATCCCGATCGCTGGAGCGAAGGAGAATGCGACATCCTTGTCATCCTGCACATTGATCGCGTTGCAGGTGCGGCCGCCGCCGGCGGCGCAGGGGATGGCACAGATCGACGTGTTGCATTTTGCGCCGCTGATGGTTCCCGGATTGCAGGTGGCGGGGATCTCCCCCGACCTCACGGTCTTGGTGCTCCCGGTCGATGCGACAATGCACCAGAACGTGACTGTCGGGTTCGCTTCAGGGTCGTTGGCTGCAGCGAAGGCGAGCGCCACGTTCCTGGCGCCGGTCGGGTCGCTGGGGAGGGAGTACGCGGCGGCTTGAGCGGCCGAGTCAAGGGCGTTCGTGAGGTTTTGGCGCTGGAGTGTGAGCATGCTGAGGTCGATCGCCAGCGCGGCTGCTCCAAGCAGCACGGGAAGCAACAAGGCAACAATGACCGTCGAGGCACCCCGATCCCCATGTGCCGAGCGACGCGGCCAGTGGCGACTCATTCGATTCTCATTTGGCTTGACCTGACGATGTCGATGGTGGTCCCGAAAGCTAGCGGTGTGAGCCATTTGTGGGTCCGCGTGACGCGGACGATCGCCGTGCCACCGGAGGTCGCCTCGTTATAGCTGGAGCAGGCGAGGCCGGTTGGCTTCCGGCAGGACACATTGGCTGTGGTGGGCGCACTGGGGAGCGCGCTGATCGACGAGCTGACCACCGCATCGATCTCCGAAGCCGAGGCTCCGAGGCTCCCTGCCCGCGCCCCTTCGCGTGCGGCGTTGCCGACAACGGATGCCTCATTGATGTAGAGCCCGAAGTCGATGACTCCAAGAGCCAGGATGATCAAGAGTGGTGCGATCAGCGCGAACTCAACCGCTGCCGAGCCGCGCTGCGTCCGGCGACTCCTGGGCTGGGTGATGTCGTCCGGCCCCGTGGTGTGATGCGCTCGGTATCGGCCGCTCGCGAGCGTGGAGATACTGCTGGCGAATGCCGCGCGCATGCCACGCCTATCGTTCCCCGGACCCATCTGTCCTCATTCGGCCGTCCGCTTGCTAGGTCTGTGCCCGAGTTGGCCTAATTCTAGTGCACCCACAGAGTGCTCCCGACCATGTACTCGCTGAACCCCGGTAGGGGTACTAGTACCATCGAGGCCCCGGTGCGTGAAGATTATTGCCGTGTCGCCGCTCCGCCCCGCGAACTACGCTCAGCACCGGCGACATACCCCCACTTTTGGTACTAATCACACCCCCACATTGGTACTAGTACCTGCATAGCCATGGAAGGCATTCTTGAGACAAGGGAAAGCAGCCGCGAACGGACGCAGCCTTTCCGACATATTCCACAAGCACACCGTTCCTTGGGGGGAACCATGACTTTTTCGCGCACAAATGAGAACTTGCAGGTGACCGGGTGCGAGCAACCCTCGCACAGCGTCGACCTTCGGACTGAATCCGAGGTTACTGACGTTCCGGCCGAGCCCGGGGTCGACGAGACCACAGAGTCACCAGAAGAAGGCGGTCTGTCCCGGCGCACACTGTTGAGGCTCGGAGCCGCCGGCGCAGCCGGTGTCGCCCTGACGACCGGCCGAGGG
>DASYMY010000230.1:0-4301 GCA_036008825.1 Glaciihabitans sp. | reverse complement strand
ACTTCGAGCCCAAGAATCACATTGTTGAGCACCGTGCGCCAGGGCAAGAGCAGGTCCTTCTGTAGCATGTAACCGACGTGGCCGGTCTCGCCCGTATGATCTGTTCCGTCGATTACGATGGCGCCCTCCGTGGGTGCCTCGAGGCCAGCGATGATGCTGAACAAGGTGCTCTTTCCGCAGCCGGACGGGCCCACGATCGAGACGAATTCGCCCGGTCGCGCGATGACGTCGACGGGTTGCAGTACTTGCACCTGGTCGATACCGCGCTTCGTGGTCTCCGAGGCGCGCGGATAGGATTTGCCTACCCCGCGCACCTCGAGCGTGCTTCCGCTGACCGCGAACGCTACATCCGGGTTCACGACCGTCGGAGCCGTCAACGTGCTGGTGCTCGTCATCACGCGACCGTCGCGGAGGCCGCGGGCTCAGCGGGTGCAATCTGGCCCGCGAAAAGGTCGGGGCTCAGGGTGGCAAGGTAATCGACGATGTCGGCCGTGTCCATGACGTCGGCGTATTTCGCGTTCAGGTCGAAGAGCGCCATGGCATGGGATGCCTCGCCCCGGTCAAAACACGCCTCCTCGGCGATCGCGACGCGGAAGTTATGCGAGAACGCGTCGACAACCGTTGCGCGCACACAGCCGGAAGTGGTCGTGCCTGCAACGATGAGCGTGTCGACGCCCAGCGCGATGAGATCGGAGGCGAGCGTCGTGCCGTGGAAGACACTCGGTGCGCGCTTCGTGATGATGACGTCGCGCCCCTGCGGTGCGATCTCCCGCACAATCTCCTGCGCGCCGTAGCCCACGGGCGGGATGGCGTCGTTCACGCGGGAATTGCGCCAGAGGCCGCGACCGAAGCCGTCGTCGCGCTTCTCATACCCGGTGGAATAGAAGACGGGGATGTTCTTCTCGCGAGCCCCGGCCAGGAGTTCTTGCACGTAAGGCATCGCCTTCCACGCCGATGGGCCGCAGCTGTTGTGCCACTTCGAGATGGAGTCGAGCAGCGGTTCGTCCTTATCGCCGGTGAAGGCGTAGCTGATGTCAATGATGAGCAGCGCCGGGCGCTTGCCCGGGCCGAGGAACGCGCCGTACCCGCTGGCCGCGAAGGTCGACTTGTCGTTTTCGGTGAGGAATTGGTCCCAGATGGGCATGCTGTCTCCTGTCATTGCGAGCCGAGGCTCTCTGTCCCTAATCGCTTGGGTACAGCGTGTCAGCGTGCCGTGTCACCCCTATGTCAGTCCTGTTGCGCCGAAGTTAAGCCACTCCGTCTGGCGCCTAAGGCTCGCTTGACCAGCACTTATATTCGAGAGGCGGCGCATTAAGCCACCGATTTGGAGCATGGCGCGCGCGAGTCAGCGCCCGCCGGGGGTGGCGTGGCCGATTCTTGTGCTGAATCACGTGAACCCCGACTAGCTTGATTTCATCCCCAAGAAGGTCGGCACGGGCGGAGCGCCTCGGTCCTGCTGAAAGTCCTTCGACTGCTCGACCACGACGACACAGGACGAACGCGACCGGGTGTTACTCCTCTTCAACCGTCTCGAAACCGCCCTTGAGTAATAGGGCGTCTCGCCGCCGGGGAGTCACTGGTTCGTCTCAGCTTTCAGCTCCGCAAGGGGCCGAGTCGTGCGGCCATTGCTCTCCAGCTTTTCGAACGCTTCATCCACAGCAAATGCGTCCTCGAGGCTCGCGAGATGTTCTTGCAGCGCAGCACGTATGTAGAGAGTCTTGGAACGCCCAGTGCGCTGAGACAGGCGTTCAAGTCGTGCTTCTTCGTCGGGGGTCAGACGAATAGAAATCGTCATATTGCCACCATTCCGTAAGACACGTTTACATAAATGCTACGCGGCGGGTGACCTTCCGTCTACGGCGCGCACCTGGAATGGGAAGGGCCGCATCAGGGCAAAGAAAAACGGCCACCCGCAGTAGAAGCCTGCAGATGGCCGTAGTGGCCCCGACCGGCGTCGATCCGGTGACCTTTCGATTTTCAGTCGAACGCTCTACCAACTGAGCTACAGGGCCGTTGGGGATAAATCCCCTGAGCGACACACTTTCCTTTTCCCGTAAGGGATGGGGAGTTGTGCCTTTCATAGACAAAAAGCCCCTCCTTGCGAAGAGGCTTTTTGTTTTGCGACCCTGACCGGACTTGAACCGGCGACCTCCGCCGTGACAGGGCGGCGCGCTAACCAACTGCGCTACAGGGCCAAGCTATTTAGTTTCTGAAGGTTTTGTGACCCCAACGGGATTCGAACCCGTGTTAACGCCGTGAAAGGGCGCCGTCCTAGGCCACTAAACGATGGGGCCGTGAAGTTCAGAACTCCGTAGCAACCGTCCGTAAGCATACGTGGGGTTTTTGAGAAACACAAAACGAGAAAGCCAAATCCGCCTAAAACAAGGAATTTCCTGTGCATCCCGGGCGTGGCGCGCAGGTTCACCTTATGGTCGAATGTTGCATAACGGGGTTGAGCATTGTGGAAACACTGCGTATTTACAACAGCCGTTGTTACTGTGGTCAGAGTTAACCGTGTTACTGACCTGCTGCCGCTACGTCACCTAACACCGATCCGGGGTTTTTCATTGAGTATTGAGTCCATTGCGCCACGGCGCCCGCAGAAGTGGTCGCGCGGCCGTCGGCTGATCGCGATCCTGTCTGTGGTTGGTGTTTTATCAACCGCCGCCATTGTCGCCACCGACTCCAGCCCCGCCTGGGCAGACGACTACCCGACCTGGGCCGATGTCGAAGCTGCTCGTAGCAACGAAGCAGCCTCCGCCGCGCAAGTCACCCAAATCAACGCCCTGCTCCGCCAGCTGGAGAACGAACTTGCTGCGGCCCAGAACGAAGCCATCATCAAGGGCGAGGAGTACCAGGTCGCGGAGCAGACCTACTTCGAAGCCACCATCAAGGCCGACGAACTGCGTGCACAAGCCGACGCAGCAGCCGCCTCCGCTGCTGAGTCACAGCGTCGCGCCGGACAGCTTGCCGCTCAGCTGGCCCGGACCGGCAGCAACGACCTCACCATGAACCTGTTCCTCAACGGGGACGACGCCGACGACCTGCTCGCCATGATGGGCCAGGCCGGCAAGGTCTCCGAGCAGGCCAACACCATCTACGAGCAAGCTGTGCAGGACAAAAACACCGCGCAGGCTCTGACGGATGAAGCAGACGTTGCGTCCAGCATCCTCGAAGGCTTGAAGGTCAAGGCAGAAGCTGCCATGGCCGAAGCGCAGCGTGCCTCTGACGCTGCTGCGGCGGCGGTAGCCGTCTCCGAGCAGCACCAGGCCGAGTTGCAGGCGCAGCTCGCCGCGCTCACCACCCAGACCGACATGACCGAAGCCAACTACCTTGAGGGTGAGCGGGTGCGTGAAGCTGCCCGTATCGCCGCCGAGCAGGAAGCCGCCCGTCAGGCCGCAGCAGCGGCTGAGCAACAACGCCAGGCCGCCGCAGCGGCCGCGGCCGCCCGTGCGGCAGCAGCAGCGCAATCCGGTGGTGGCGGCGGAGGAGGCGGCGGCGGTGGCGGAGCATCTGTCGCACCCGCAGGCGGCGGCAGCCCCGTTGGCGCCGTGAATGGCAGCAACTGGGCGAAACCGGCCTCGGGCTACATCTCCTCCAGCTTCGGCTACCGCATCCACCCCGTCTACGGCACCAGCCGACTGCACTCCGGCACCGACATCGCCGGCGGTTGCGGAATCCCGATCTACGCTGCCCACTCCGGCACCGTGGACTACGCAGGTTGGTACGGCACCTACGGCAACTGGATTCTCATCAACAACGGTGACGGCGTCTCCACCGGATACGCCCACATCGTCAACGGGGGAATCCGGGTCAGCGCCGGCCAGAACGTCACCGCCGGCCAGGTCATTGCTTACGTCGGTACAACAGGAGCCTCCACCGGCTGCCACCTCCACTACGAGGTGCGGGTCAACGGGGTCGCCACCAACGCCGTACCGTACATGTCACGTCAGGGCATCACGCTCGGCTAAGCCGCGCGCGGAGGCATCCGCCCCATCGAATTAAGCCAAAAAAATGGTCCGCACCCTCAGGAGTGCGGACCATTTTTGGTTGTCAGGCGGATGCCGCTAGTGCGAGCCCTCAGCCTTGAGCTTCTCGAAACCGGCGACAACGATGGCCTCAGCCTCAGCCGCGTCACCCCAGCCTTCGGTCTTGACCCATTTTCCGGGTTCGAGGTCTTTGTAGTGCTCGAAAAAGTGCTCGATCTCTTTGCGAGTGAACTCGGGGATGTCGTTTAGGTCCTGAATGTGTGACCAGCGAGGGTCTTTGGCCGGAACGGCGATGACCTTCGCGTCGGATCC
>DASYMY010000229.1:0-7946 GCA_036008825.1 Glaciihabitans sp. | reverse complement strand
AGAGGAACGATTGCGAGAAGTCACAGAAGAACTGCGCGCGTCGCTAGACAACGCCACCGATCGCGAGACGACCACGCGGGTCGTTTTTGACACTGTGACCGCCGGAATTGTCTACTATGACCCCGCCGGACGCATTCTGCTGAGCAATGAAACGGCCATCTCGGTGCTGTCTCTTGCGGGTTCCCCCTCAATCTCCGATGTCACCGACACACCTTTGGTCTTCGCTGAGGACCGTGTCACCCGCATCCCGAAGGAGCGCCAGTTCTCGTGGAACGGCCTTCACGATGGTGTGGCCCGGGATTTGGCTACAACGACCCGCTGGATTGGTGAAGGCGAAGCCCAACGTGCCGTGCAACTAACCGCCAAAGCCGTGCGGCGTGCCTCGGGTGAGTTGATGGGCACCGTTCTGATCAGCCAAGATGTCACATTATTGGCGGATGCCATCGCCGCTCGAGACGACTTCCTCACAACCGTTTCCCACGAGTTACGCACCCCGCTCACCTCAATCATTGGGTACGTTGAAGTGCTCGAGGACACCCTCGCCGACCATAGCCCCAACGCAGCCCAAGCCGCGGAACTGGCATCCGCATTTGAGATCATCAACAGGAACACCGATCGTCTGCTGGCGTTGATTACTGATCTTCTGACCGCTGCCGCCGAACCAGTTGATGTGACTCGTTCCTCCACTGACATCTCCTCTGTGGTGCTCGCCGCCGTGGAGTCCGCGCGGAGCACCGCGGTAGCCGGTGGGCTCGTGCTGACGGTGGCATCCGCTCCCGCAATTGATCTGAGCATTGATGCCGCGCGGATTCGCGAGGTGATGGACAGCGTGTTGTCGAACGCAATCAAGTTCACTCCAACGGCAGGAACGGTGGATGTGACGGTGCACTCAAGCACCGCGGGAGCGCGCATCACCGTTCGAGATAGTGGACTAGGCATGACCGCCGATGACCAATCGCATGTCTTCGACCGATTCTTTCGATCGCCGGCGGCAAAGGCGGCGAACGTGGCCGGGGTGGGACTCGGACTGTCGACGGCCAAACTCTTCGTCGAGAGACACAACGGAACGATTGACATAGACAGCACACTCGGCGTGGGAACAACGGTGACGGTGAATCTGCCGCGCTAGATACCCTTCATGTCAACCCCTACCCACTCGTGAGGTTGCTGAGTTGGATACGGGTATGACGGCCAATGCAAAACTATTCTGGATTCTTGGCGGGTTCTTCTTACTCCTCGCCATCGTCTACACGGTGTGGACGGCCATTTACGCCTCTCAGGGATTAGCGACGGACCCTGCATCATCACGACGGTCTCCCACCGAATGGGTGGGCACGGTCGGGTTGACGTTGACAGCGGTGCTCGCGTTTCTGATTGCGTTCTATTTACGCCGGGTGCACGCGGCGCAAGGCGGCGAACTACCCGAAGACCGAGTAGACGCCAACGTGGATGACGGCGATGCCGAGCAGGGCTTTTATAGTCCGTGGAGCTGGTGGCCACTCATCCTTGGGGCAAGCGCCGCCGTCGTCTTCCTAGGACTTGCGGTCGGTGTGTGGCTGTCCATCATCGGCGCGACCGTGGGCATCGTTGCCCTAGTCGGGTGGACGTACGAATATTCGCGCGGATACTTCGGACACTAAACCGCCCGCATTGGCGGTGGTGGTTTTCGCCGACCGAATTGTTCTACCCTGGAATGTGCCCTCTTACCGCGTAGCCATGAGCATTGGCGCACTGCGACCGTCGGTGGCACCACAGTCGGTTTTACCCACAGCGGCTAAGGCCGCCGCAGAATTGGCGAACGTTGAAGCGTCGGATCTTGCCGTTGTTGCCGGCGCACCACGTCTAACCGTTCGATTTACGGCGGATGACACGGAGCTGGCTCAGCAGATCGCCGGCCACACCGTCGCGACGGTACGTGACTACGCGGAAGTCACCGGCTGGATAGTGACTGTTCGAGCCGGTGCCCGGTGGAACCGAATTGAGTAGTACCGCTGAGTCCCCACAGACACCGGCGCAACGACCTCACCGGTAGTCGTCGTCTACATCGCCGAGGTAGTCGCCATCGAAGTCGGTAACAACAGGTTCAACGTCGGGATCGCTTTCAAGGGAGTCCGGATCGAAGGTGCCGGCTGCTGTAGTGCGTCGTGAGGACACGTCGTCCTCGTATGGCTCGTCATAGAGGTCGTCGAAGTCGGAATCCAAGTCGTCAAAGTCATTACCTGAGGGGCCATCCGCGTAGCGGTCCGATTCGTCGGCGGTGCTCTGTCGTTCCGTATCGCCAACTTTTGCGGCGCGTCGGGCAGCCAACTCATCGACAGTTGTTGTTTCTTCGCGGTGGGGAGACGGGGTCGTGTCGCTCACGGTGCACTCCTGTTCCTAGGGAATGCGTCCAGCAAACGACCCTAAGCGCTCCGGAACAAGGGGTGGACTTCACCCCGGCACAAGACTTACCCTCAGCGCGGTGGCCCTGCTGCCGCCCTCGCGTCGGCTCGCCCCAGCTGGGTCAACACCCAGGCGTATTCGAACGCCTTTTTGTGCCACGACTCGTACCGTCCACTCACCCCGCCATGCCCTGCGCTCATCTCCGTTTTCAGAAGCACGCTGGCATCTACTTCCCGCAACCGGGCAACCCACTTGGCGGGTTCGACATACAGCACACGGGTGTCGTTCAAGCTGGTGACGGCGAGGATATCCGGGTAGCGCACGTCACGAACGTTCTCGTAGGGCGAGTACGACTTCATCAGCTCGTACACCGCGGGGTCCTCAATTGGGTTGCCCCACTCGTCCCATTCGATAACTGTCAACGGCAACGACGGGTCCAGAATTGACGTGAGTGGATCCACAAACGGCACCACGGCGAGAATGCCAGCAAAAAGCTCTGGGGCAAGGTTGGCGACAGCGCCCATCAGCAGCCCACCAGCGCTACCGCCTTCAGCAACAAGCTGGTCTGCGGAAGTCCGTCCGGTCGCAATGAGGTGACGCGCAACATCCACAAAGTCGGTGAACGTGTTCATTTTGGTGAGCGTTTTGCCGTTTTCGTACCAGGCTCGTCCCAGCTCGCCACCACCACGAACATGTGCGACAGCGAAGACCACCCCTCGCTCGAGCAACGAAATGCGGGCAATGGAGAACCCCGGGTCAATACTGTGCTCGTAGGACCCGTAACCGTAAAGGAGGGTGGGCGCGGGGGAGTCATCTCTCACCAGGTCGACGCAGTACACCAGGGAGATAGGGATGAGCGTGCCGTCTGCGGCGGTAGCCCACTCCCGTTTTTGAGCAAACCGGGAGGAGTCGTAGCCGGGCACCGGTTGTTGTTTGAGGGTACGAAGCTCGCCGGTCACCACGTCGTAGTCGTAAACGGTCGATGCAGTGACGAAACTGGTGAAATGCAGGCGCACCGTTGGTTGCGCCCACTCGGGGTTACCCCCAGCTCCTACGGAAAACAGGGCCTCATCAAAAACGAGTTCGTTCCAGTTTCCGATACCGTCGACGGACCCGCCCTTCTCGTCAAGCCGGGCTACAGCTACCCGCGCAAGAGCGTCGCGGCGGTACTCGAGCACAAGATGGCCCGCGAATGCATCGAGGTTTTCGATGCGGGTTCCGGAAACAGGGGGCACAACCACCCGGGGCGTCTGCTGTGGGTCAGACACCGGAACATCCACCACCATAAAGTCAAGGGCGTCCTTGTTGTGCACAATCATTAGCCGGTCGTCTCCCTGAACGACGGCATGTTCTACCGAGTACTCGACGTTGTCTTCGCGGGGCCAGACAACGCGGAACTCGCCCTCGGGAGTGCTGACGTCGAGAATTCGCGCTTCGGTGGTCACGCTGGATCCGGCCTCGATAACCAGAAAACGTCGACTGCGGGTCAGCCCAACACCCACCCAGAACTGCTCGTCCTCTTCGTGATGAACCACCACATCGCTGGAGGCAGGCTGACCAATAGTGTGCCGCCACACGGTGTCCGGTCGCCACGACTCGTCCACAGTGGTGTAAAAAATGTACGACCCGCTGGGGTCAAAGAGTGCCCCAGGCGCGGTATTGGGGATGGTGTCGGCGAACTCAGTGCCGTCGGCGAGGTTTCGCAACTTGAGCGTGTACCGCTCATCTCCAACGGTGTCGATGGCGTACAGCAAAGTGGAGCCGTTCGCGCCGATGTCGAAACTGCCGAGAGAGAAAAAGTCGTGGCCCTCTGCTTCGATGTTGTCGTCCAACAGAATCTCTTCACCCTCGAGCGTCTGCTCAGCATCGGTGATAACCGGCGGAACCCAATCATCTGCCGAGCGCACCGGAACGCGGCAATGAATGCCGTACTGCTTGCCCTCGACGGTGCGGGAAAAATACCACCAATTGCCCTCGCGTACCGGAACGCTCAGATCGGTCTCCTGGGTGTGAGATTTGATCTCCGCAAAGATCTGGTCCCGCAGTTGGCCCTGCGCCGCGGTCTCCTGATCGGTGTACGCATTCTCGGCTCGCAGATACTCCAGCACCTCGGGAGATTCTTTCTCACGCAACCACTCGTAGTTGTCAGTCACGGTGTCGTTGTGATGGACACGAATTTGCGGTTTTTGTGCGGCACGCGGGGGAGTTAAAGCCATACCGTCACACTATCGGAGTGCCCATTTAGCGTCACGGTGTGCAGATTCGGCAGCACAACGACACGACGGTTGTATCGATAGTTGTCGCGGCAAGTATCGGTAGAGTGATCAGATGGACGAGGTGCAATGGTTAGACGCTGAGCAGCTTCTGGCCTGGAAGAAGTTTGTGGCCGTCGTTGAGCTGCTCCCTGGCGTTCTTGACACACAGTTGCAAAAAGATGCGGGCCTGACCCACTTCGAATACTTCACGTTGGCGATGCTGTCTGAAGCGCCCGAACACACATTGCGGATGACAGCACTGGCGGCCATCACCAACTCGACCTTGCCGCGCTTGTCTCATGTGGCCTCGCGGCTGGAGAGCCGGGGGTTTTTGCGGCGAAGCCCCTGCCCGGAGGATCGTCGAGCGACGAACGCGACGTTGACTGATGACGGGTGGCAGAAAGTGTCCCGCACGGCACCGGGCCATGTGCGCACCGTGCGGGACAACGTTATTGATGCTTTGGACGAGCGTGACCTCGCCGATCTTGATCGGATCACCGGCAAGATGCTCACCCGGCTTGACCCTCACAACCGGTTCGGTATTCGGGACATCCCCACCGAACTGTGACGGGGGCCTCGACTAGCCGGTCACTCGCTGAGAGTCATCGTCCACGCGCACAACCTGGTACTGCGCATCCAGTTCGACCTCAACGTCGGAGCCATCCTCACGGGTGACCTCTACCTCAAAGGCATGGTCAGCGTCGTCGCTTCGATCGATATCGGTGACCGATCCTGACCCAACCGCAGCCAACGCTGCGTCGGAGGCGGCGGTGCGTTCCGCCTCTGTCAGCGGGAGATCGTCCGACTCGCTGCTCGTGGGCGCCTCTGTGGTCGCCGGGGCGTCTGTGCTCGGTGCGTTGGTGTTTGAGGGGGAGTCGTTGCGGGCATCCCCGTCAACCCACACAACTTCAAACGACTCGTCGAGTGCGACATCAACGTCAGAGCCGTCTTCACGGCGAACTTCCACCTCGTATGCGTGGTCGAGGTCGTCGCTCGCCTCCGCGTCTGTGACTGTTCCCTCCCCAACTTCAGCCAATGCCGCTTCGCTGGCCTGCTCAAGGGTGCTGCCGGAGAGTTGCTCGTCGCCGTCAAACGGGTCGGCCACGGCGATGCCAACGCCCGCGCCAACAACAATCACGGTCGCAATGGCGCCGCCGGTAATCCACTTGGTCTTTTTGTTCATGAGAAGTCTCCTTGGGTTGAGGTGTTCCCAGTGTGCCGAGGCAGCGCTGAAGCCAGGCTGAAGTCCGCTGAAAGCGCGTTCAGGAATCCTTCGCCGCCGGGAATTCGACCTCAATTCGAGCGCCACCAAGAGTGCTCTCGCTCAGCCGAACAGCGCCCCCGTGGGCGACAACGATTTCTTTGACGATGGCCAACCCAAGTCCACTGCCTCCCGTGTCGCGGGCTCGCGCATCATCTAAACGAACGAACCGGTCGAAGACACGCTCCCGGTCGGCAACAGCAATTCCGTTGCCGTCGTCTTCGACGCTAAACGTCACGGATGTGCCCGTGTGGGCCAGCGACATCGTCACACGCCCCACTGCGTGCACGGCGGCGTTATCGGCCAAGTTACGCACTACCTGCGCCAGGAGCGTCTGGTCTCCCTGAATACGACCAGCACCAACGTGTGACGTGTCGATGCGCAAAGCTGTCGATGCTTTGAGCCGTTGGCCTTCGGCGAGAACAATGTCGTCGAGGTCAACAGCGTGGGCAGAGATCATCAGGGCGTGTTCGTCGGCGTGAGCTAGCACCAGCATGTTCTGAACGAGCGTGGTGAGGCGGGCACCCTCATCAAGTACGGCATCCGCCAATTCTGTTGCCGAAATACGATCTGGATGGCCTTTGGCTACTTCGGCGTACTGACGCAATGATGCCAATGGGGATTTCAGCTCGTGCGAAGCATCGGAGATAAAGCGGCGTTGCGTTTGTTGAGAGTCATCCAGCCGGCCCAGCATTTTGTTCATGGTGGTGGCCAGGCGACCGAGCTCATCCGTTGTTCCCGGGTCGTGAACACGCGCGCTCAAAGTGCTGGCAGTGATGGCGTCCACCTCTCGACGAAGCGCGTCGACCGGGCGAAGGGCGCGTCCCACCACTACCCAGCAGGTAGCACTAACCACCGCGAGCACAAGCAGTACGGCAACAAGCACAAAGGGGATCGCGGTACTGAGGGTGTCGGTGACGTCCTCAGCACTTTGGCCCACAATAACGAGAACCTCCTGACCATCGGGGGTTTCTGCGTCCTCAACCGCCACCACATAGAGGTCCCCATCGATCCGCACCGAATCGTTGTCACTGGTAGTGAGGAACTGAGTAAACGGGCGGTCGTCTGCACCCTCGCTCGCGGCTCTGATGTCGCCGCTGAGCGAGAGCACTTGCACCACTTGATCATCGTCAAGGTCGTCGGGCACCACCCCGAGCCCAGAGCTCTCGACTTGCTGAGCAAAGTTGCTCGCACTTGCGTCCGCAGTTGTGCTCAGCCCATCAAACAAGACGATGCGAAGCAGCACAACCAGGACAAGTGCACCAACCACCAGTGCGCTGCCAACAATCAGCGTGGCCACTGCGGTGATTCGCAGACGGAGGGTGGGGGAGCGCTTAGCCACCGTCGGCCGCCAACCGGTAGCCAGCACCACGAAGAGTTTCGATGGCCGCTCGGCCAAACGGGCGGTCGACCTTGTTACGAAGGTGCCCGATGTACACCTCAACAATGTTGGGGTCACCCTCGAAGTCGAAGTCCCACACGTTGCCGAGAATCTCCCGTTTGGAAACGACGTCGCCGCGGCGACGCATCAGATACTCCAGCACCGCAAATTCCCGCGCGGTCAGTTCTAAAACGCTCGCGCCACGGGAGACAATTTTGGTTGCCGGGTCGAGGCTGATGTCGCCTGCGCTCAAGATGGTGGGGCGCTCCGCTGCTCCGCGGCGCAAAAGAGCGCGTATCCGTGCGAGCAAGATGGCGAATGAGAACGGTTTGCTGAGGTAGTCGTCGGCTCCGGTGTCGAGCGCTTCCACCTGATCCCATTCACCGTCTTTCGCCGTCAACATAATGATCGGGGTCCACACCTGTTCGGCGCGGAGAGTCTCGCAGATGCGGTAGCCGCTAATTCCGGGCAGCATGATGTCCAACAGGATGATCGAATACTCGTTCTCCCTCGCCATCCACAGACCGTCTGTACCCGTGCCAGCGACATCAACGGCGAACCCTTCCGCTTCTAGCCCACGCCGCAAACCGTCCGCCAGACGTGCCTCGTCTTCCACCACCAACACCCGCACGGTGCACTCCCTTAACTTCGAGGCTCCATTGTGGCG
>DASYMY010000228.1:0-1996 GCA_036008825.1 Glaciihabitans sp. | reverse complement strand
CTCGGCTTTGTCGCCATGATTCTGGTGCGCTCATTTCTGCCCGTCACCGACACGGTGCTCGAGATTGCCGACATCGTGCAGAGTGTGTTGATCGCCATGGCTCTGTTCGCTATCGGGGCGTCGCTGCGACTAGAAACCCTGCTGCGCTCCGGATGGCGGGCGGCTGCCGCCGGGCTCAGCGCGTGGACCGTGATCCTCGCACTCAGCCTCGGTTTTGTGCAGCTTGTTGGCTGACGTACTCCCTATTAGCTGACGCACTTCCTTATTGTGTGACGTACTCCTTGACGGCCGAGGTGATGTCGGCCAGCCCCGATTTGGCGTCGGCGAAGAGCATGCCCGTTTTGGGATTGCTGAACAGCTCGTTGGCAAGCCCCGCATAGCCCGGACTCATCGAGCGTTTCACCACAACAATTGATTTGGCGTGGTCCACATCGAGGATCGGCATTCCCGACACCGCATTGCCGGGCCGCCGAGCCGCCGGGTTTGTCACGTCGTTGGCGCCAACAACCAGGGCAACATCGCAGGAGTCGAAGACCGCGTTGGCCTCCTCCAGCTGCAACATCTGTGTGTAGGGAACGTTCGCCTCCGCCAGCAACACGTTCATGTGTCCGGGCATCCGCCCCGCTACCGGGTGAATGGCGTACGCCACCGAGATTCCCTGCTCGGTGAGCAGCTTCGCCAACTCCGCAATCTCACGTTGCGCCTGAGAAGCCGCCAGCCCATACCCGGGCACGATCACCACCGAGCGCGCATAGGCCAGCTGAATGCCCACATCGTCTGCACTGATTTGTCGAACGGATGCCGCATCGGCGCCAGGTCCTGCAACGCTGTCCGCCGAGTCTCCCGTTCCAAACCCACCCACGATAATGCTCAGCACTGACCGGTTCATGGCCGCCGCCATTTGTAGGGTCAGTATTGTTCCGGCCGCGCCCACGAGTGCGCCGGCAATAATCATGGCCTGGTTGTTGATCACAAAACCGGCCATCGCCACGGCGAGACCCGTAAACGCGTTCAACAGCGACACCACCACGGGTGCATCGGCGCCACCGATGGGCAACACCATCAACACACCAATGAGGAGAGAGGCGACCAGCACCACACTGAGCAGCACCATGTTCGGCGGTTGCACAATCGCCAGAACACCGACGCCGAGAGCGACGATAACAACAACAGTGTTGATCACCCGCGCTCCCGGCAGCTGAATGGGGTTACCCGCAATGATGCCCTGCAACTTGCCTGCCGCAATCAGCGACCCCGACAGGGTGATAGCGCCAATCAGGATGTCCAGCACGATGGGAATGGACGCGCTCAACGGAATCGACGGGGCATCGATGCGGTGCAGAAAATCCGCAAACGCCACCGCCGCTGCCGCGCCGCCTCCAACCGCGTTGAACACGCTGACCAGTTGCGGGATGTCGGTCATTTTGACCCCCCGAGCAGAGACAGCACCAAAAACCCCGCCCACCAGCAAACCGACGGCCAGGCAGGTCCAGCCGATCCACGTACCGCCCAAAGCAATCGCGGCGTAGATGACGGACGCGAGGATGGCCAGCACCATACCGCCGGCAGAAATAAGGTTGCCGCGCCGCGCGCTCGACGGCGACCGCATCAGGTGAAGGCCAACAACAAACAGGGTGGAGGCCGTGAGGTAAGAAATCCCCACCGCCCAGTCGAGCAGGCTCATCACAGCTCTTTCGTGTCGGTCGAGGGGATCTTGTCTGGTTTGCGGAACATCTGGAGCATTCGGTCAGTGACCACATACCCACCGACCACATTCGCGGCGGCGAAGGTGGCAGCAATCACCGTGAGCACGTACCCGGTAGGGGAGTCGGCGAGGGCCGCAATCACAATGGCCCCTGCCACAACAACACCGTGAATGGCGTTCGCGCCCGACATCATGGGTGTGTGCAAGGTTGAGGGAATCTTGCTGATTACCTCGAACCCCACCAGCAAACTCAGCACAAATAGCGCAAGGTTTGTGAACAGTGGATCGGTC
>DASYMY010000227.1:0-3686 GCA_036008825.1 Glaciihabitans sp. | reverse complement strand
CGCACCACCCCGCCCGATGCGCTGCTGCTTGTAGATGATGTTGCCGGGGCTAGATCGCTTCACCGCAATCGCGACGCCGATGAGTACCGGCGAGGCGCACAGAATAATGAGTCCCGAGCCGATGATGTCAAACGCTCGCTTAGAGACACGCTTGACACCTTCAAAGGCGGGGTAGCTCACGTGGATGAGCGGCATGCCGGCTACTGGACGTGCGTGAATACGCGGGCCTGCGACGTCGGTGAGAGCCGGAGCCACAATCAGCTCTACCGAGCGGGCTTCAAGTTCCCATCCCACACGACGCATGTCCATGGGATTGATCTCGTCAGCACCGGTCAAGATAACGGTCTGCACGTTGAGCTCGTCCACCGCGTCGAGCAAGTCGCTGTAGTTACCAACGATGGGAACGCCGTTAACAGGAAGGTTACCGAGACGGCGGTGGTCCACCAACGCGCCCACCAGCAGAAGACCCGTTCCGGGAGTGCGCTTGATGGTCGCCGCCACGTGCGCGGACTTCTGCCGTTCCCCCAGGAGCAGTGCGCGGGAAACGTAGAGACCCTTGAGCTGCTGCTTGCGCAGCCACTGGCGCCATTGCCACCGGGAGAAAATCAGGAGAAGCAGCCCAATAGGGAGGGCCGTTAGGAAGTAGCCGCGGGCGAGCTCAATGCGGAACAGAAAGGAGATGATTGCGAACAGTCCGAATAGGCGGATTGTGGCGTCTGCAACGCGCTTGTATTCAAGCGTTCCGCTACCAATAACCTTGTGGTCTCTGGTAGCGAAGATGTCGAGCATCAGCATCCAAGTAACACCGAGCACGACAGACACCGTCATATACCCGGTCTGCAAGTCTGTCGCTGCACCGCTTGCCACTTGGACGGAGTCGAACCCGAACCAAAACAGTTGCGAGCCTATGACCGCTATTGCGATGACAATTACGTCGGTAACGAATAGGCGAATCGCAAATGATTTCTGCCATTGGCGTCGACGAGAGACGCCGACTGCGTTCGCGTTAGTGACTGCCACGCGTTGATCCCCATCCTCGGCTCCACATCCCCCCGTGTGAGCGGGACTGTCGCGGGCCTATCTCAACATCGTTGCATATGCTACGCCTAGTCGCGCTTCTAAGCCATCTCAGGCGCATTTGTAAGGTCGCTCATAGCCTCATAAGTGGCCATATTCCGATGTCCCACGACGCCTCGTCTAGGGTAAGGGGGTGAATTCCCGACCACCCCACCACGCCGCGACGCGTGCACAGGCGCGATACCAGCGAACCGCGAGCACCCCGAGCCGCCGCAAGAAGGCCATCAAAATCACCCTTTTCGTGATACTCGCGATAGTCGTGTGGTTCGGAGTTCGCTCTGCAATCGTCGCCTTCAACCTTTATTCAGCGAAGAATCTGCTCGCTGATGTCCAAACTCAGGCGTCGGCTGGCGATTTTGAAGCTGTCTCGAACACCATGGACGACCTGCAATTTCACACTGCCAGCGCCGCAGCCGGAACTTTCGATCCCACCTGGCGCGCGGCGGAGTTCTTACCCTTCGCTGGGACAAACCTTCACGCAGTACGCATGCTCGCGGAGAGCGCGAATGACATCGTTGTGAACGTCGCTTCCCCCGCTGTCGACGTCGCTGCCTCAATAGACCTCACGGCGCGCAACCCTGAGAACGGGGGCTTCGATCTCACTCCCCTGCAAAACGCCAAGCCAATTGCAGCTGCAGCCGGCCCGGTATTTGCTGACTCCGCCTCCCGGATTGACTCCATCAACGAGTCGGGAATCGTCGGGCCGCTGAAAGACATCGTCGACCAAATTGGCGGCATCATCACTGACGTTGCGCCAATCGCAGAATCAGCAGAGCCCCTCCTGAACCTCGCTGGAGCGGCACTTGGAGATACGGAGCCTCGCAACTACCTCCTCGCATTCCAGAACAACGCTGAGAGCACAGCCCTGGGCGGCAGTGCCGCCTCATATACGTTGATCCACACGGACAACGGCTCTGTAACAATTGCCGATCAAGCAAACAGCGGCGACTTCGAAGAAGGCATAGCCGTTGACGTTCCCGTTGATCAGAGCGCCATTGATCTCTACGGCAGCTACTTAATCGACCACATCAACACCTCGACGAGCCGTCCTGACTTCCCAACGGCGGCAAGCATCATGCAGGGTTTTTGGCAGCGGGACCGCGGAGTCACCGTCGACGGAGTGATCTCGCTCGACCCGATTGCGCTCGCCTTGATGCTTGAGGCCACGGGCGATATCCCCCTCAACTCCGGTGATGTACTCACGAGCGACAATGCAGTTGATCTCCTCACTAATGGCGTCTACATGAGATACCCGGACAACGAGGACCAGCCACTTGCAGACGCCTTCTTCGCCGAGGCAGCGTCGACAATCGTGGGGAAGGTCATGAGTGCAGACTTCGACATCCCTAAAATGGTCACCGCCGTATCAACCGGCGTCGAACAGGGCGACATCATGATGTGGAACTCAAGAGTCGAAGAACAGAGCTCGATTGACGGAATGAAAATTCAGGGCACATTGCCCGCCGATAACTCTGAGTCCACCGCTATTGGTGTCTACTACCGAGACACCTCGGCCTCCAAAATCGACTACTACTTAGAGACGGGTACGTCGACCACGAGTGACATCTGTAGCGCGCCAGTCAACCCGTCGTTTTCAACCACGGTCCGACTCACCTCCACGCTCACTCGAGAAGAGTCACGCAACCTCCCGGAGTACGTGGCGAGTCGCGACTGGGGTGGGACGAAATTCCGGACCGAGGTGTTCGTTTATGGACCCGTGGGTGGGTCAGTGACCGGCACGACAGTCACATCTGAAGGTCTTGAAACAGTCATCACTCCAACGGCCAACGACCTCAACCGTCCAGTCGCTACATTCTTCGCATATTTGGCGCCCGGGGAGACCACCACTGTCAATGTCTCCTTTGTTGGTCCGGAGGGTGCCTATGGGCCCCTTGAAGTCGTAGGGACGCCAATGATCAATCCAACGAACACCGTCGTTGACGCCATTGCTGACTGCGGCTAGAGCCTTAGTCGAGGCGCATTTCCGCATCACACCGCCGTCAGCGAGATACCCGGCCACGCTCCCATAGAGCGCGAGCGAGGACTTTCTCATCACGCGAATGAACAATAGCGAGAAGGGTTCCTGCGAGAAGGGCACCAATCGTTGCACCAATCGAATTGGCGATCACGTCGGTTATGGTGGCGAATCTCGCACTCAAGAAATTAGCCTGAATTAGCTCTATGCCGCCAGACAGTATGGGACAAATCAGAAGCGCCAGCCACCACACCTGCGATGGCAACAGAAGCGCGACAAGGAAACCGATCGGCAAGAACATAACGATGTTCGCCGAGAACTCGAGCTTGTCATAGCCGAACCACTCCGGAACACCATTTCGATGCAGGACTTCCAACACTCGGTTGATGGATTCCGAATAGCCCCGATCCAGCGGAGTTGGCCACATCGTTGCGAACAGTACGATCGTGAGGCACACAACTAGACCTGCAGCGGCCCCACCAGTCCGAGCCCGGCTCCTGGCAGGCGGAACCTCTGTTTCCGCTAGCTGGTATCCCCGATCGAGCACGGGCTAACCCACAGTCGCGTTCGCTGCAGCGCTCACGGGGCCTTCTACATACACGGGCTCTTCGCCCAGGGTCACTGTCACCACTCC
>DASYMY010000226.1:0-1930 GCA_036008825.1 Glaciihabitans sp. | reverse complement strand
GGTGCCCGACGGCGCCGAGTGGGTCAAGGCCCTGGATGGCGAGCTCATCGGGGCGTACGACGCGGGATGGGTTGTCGGGGTCGAGGGTGACCCGTACTACAACGACGAGATCGACGTCAAGCCGGTCCGTGCGGACAACTGGATCGAGTGGAACCGGACGTACCTCGTGGGGTACATCGCGGGGATGTACGCCCGCGCCAACGAGTGGGAGACGCCAACGGTCCGCAGGGAGTCCGGTAGCGAGGGTCTGTCACTGTAGCGTGACCTAGTTCAGTCGTGCCCCCTGTCGTGCAACATGGCTGGGGGCACGGCCGTGCGCGGCCAGGCTCATCAACCCCGATGACTACGGGAGGCACAACCTCATGGCATCAAAAATCCAGAAGCTGTACATCGATATGGTCCCGCAAGGTAACTACGCGGCACGGCTGGAGGAAGGTCGTCCGCTCCAGTTCTTTCGCGTGGACAGGCCCACGTTCGGTAATTTCGAGGGGTTCACCAAGGTGCAACGGCGGGGCGCCGACATGCTGTCCATGCTGTACCTAGTCGGCCGGGATGGCACGCTGCGCATCTATGACGACAGGTACGCCGACGAGTTCCTCACTGTCATCGCGGACCTCACGTACGCCTCGGTGCTGTATGGTCAGGAGCTCGGCAAGTGTTGCCGCTGCAACATCAGCCTCACGGACGAGCGGTCACGGTACTACGGAATCGGCCCCGAGTGCGCCAAGCACTGGTCTAGCCTGATCGAGTACGTGCACGAGCAAAAGGGTATCCCGAAGCACTGTGAATCGTACGAGGTATAGCGTGGATGCCATCGGAAAGACAGTCGTCATCGGCTCTGCATTTATCGCGGGGATGTTGTGCACGTTGGCCGTAGAGCCCGCCCCACAACCGCCACGGACGGTCATCCACGAACTCAAGGTGCCGGGTCCATCCCGTACCGTGACGATCCGGGAGCCAGCCGTAGCGGTCGTTCCGTCCGACTGTAGCGCCGCACTCGACATGACGGATCGGCTATGGCGCGCATGGAGCGGCATGCGCGCCGACCCAGAGCGGCAACTCGTGATGCTAGACCGCGCACACAAGGCCATTGCTGATTCCGATATCAATGCGATGGTCAAGGTTGTCAACGAGATCAACGCATACAAGTCGGAACGGTCTGGTACTAACGACGAGGTTGCACGCTTCATGGTCACGTTCGGGGACACGTACAACAGGTGCAAGGTTGAACTGAAGTAAAGGCGTTCACCACAATCTGAGCTATCGGGGGATTGCATCCCCTGTGAAGACGATGTTACGATCCGTGACTACTCGGCTGGGCTGGGCGCTGGGTATCGAGTCGCCTCGCGCTTGGAACCGTGGGTATTGCGATTCATGAGAGGAACCGCCCCGCCCAGCCGGGTTTTTTTTGCACATCAACCCCGACAGGGAGGCACCTCCAGTGGCGAATAGGGTAGCCAAGGAGAATCGACGCCCTTGCGTCTGGTTCGTAGACATGGAAAGGCCGAAGTGCGGTGACCCCGCAGCGGCAACACGCAAGGTGACGTCGAACATCGGCGGAGGCAAGGTCCAGGTGACCGTGGATATGTGCGCCAAGCACCTCCACGTCTACGACGAGATCAGCGCGAGTATCCGTCAGGCACGCCAGCAGGTCGCCAAATGAGCAAGTCCTGCGTGACCTGCCCGTCGTACACCCACGAGGTGGAAGCGCACACAGTATTCGATAAGCAGTTCGGTGCATCGCTATGTGCCCGTTTCGGCCGCGTACTTGGCCGACCTGGCATGTCGGCCGAGCAGCTCGACAGGATTGCAGTTGACATCGCGTCGTCCTGTGATTCCCACGGAAAGCCGCGCCCGAGCCGACCGGTAGCAGCCGAGCTCAAGGTTGCTCTACCGGCACAGACGGCATTGTTCGGGGCAGCAGACTTGA
>DASYMY010000225.1:0-2228 GCA_036008825.1 Glaciihabitans sp. | reverse complement strand
GTCAAGCCTAGGTAAGGTTCTTCGCGTTGCGTCGAATTAAACCACATGCTCCACCGCTTGTGCGGGCCCCCGTCAATTCCTTTGAGTTTCAACCTTGCGGTCGTACTCCCCAGGCGGGGCACTTAATGCGTTAGCGCCGGCACTCAAGGGGTCGCTCCCCCAAGCACCTAGTGCCCATCGTTTACGGCGTGGACTACCAGGGTATCTAATCCTGTTTGCTCCCCACGCTGTCGCGCCTCAGTGTCAGCAATAGCCCAGCAGGCCGCCTTCGCCACCGGTGTTCTTTCGGATCTCTACGCATTCCACCGCTACACCCGAAATTCCACCTGCCTCTACTATGCTCCAGTCCACCAGTTCGCACGGCCGACCCGGGGTTGAGCCCCGGGCTTTCACCGCACGCTTAACAGACCACCTACGCGCCCTTTACGCCCAGTGATTCCGGACAACGCTCGCACCCTCCGTATTACCGCGGCTGCTGGCACGGAGTTAGCCGGTGCTTCCTCACCCGGTACCGTCAGACTGGCCAAAGCCAGCTATTCGTCCCGGGCAACAGGGGTTTACACACCGAAATGCTTCATCCCCCACGCGGCGTCGCTGCGTCAGCCTTGCGGCCATTGCGCAATATTCCCCACTGCTGCCTCCCGTAGGAGTCTGGGCCGTTTCTCAGTCCCAATGTGGCTGGCCATCCTCTCAGACCAGCTACCCGTCGTCGCCTTGGTAGGCCATTACCCCACCAACTAGCTGATAGGCCGCGAGCCCCTCGATCGGCCTCGGAAGTTTCTTCTCCAGAGGATGCCCTCCAGAGAACGTATGCGGTATTACCCGGCCGTTGGGCCGGCTATCCCCCTCCGATCGGCAGGTCGCTCACGTGTTACGCACCCGTTCGCCGGTTACCCTTGCGGGTCCCCTTGACTTGCATGTGTTAAGCACGCCGCCAGCGTTCGTCCTGAGCCAGGATCAAACTCTCCAATGAGTGTTCGATACAGCTCTCACTCGGTGGTCACGAATCCGTCGGGCCGTTGCCGGCTCGCCGCCCCGCGTCCAATCACGAGTTTGTTACTTCAGGTCATTACTCTCCCCGCAGCCCTGAGCTGCGGATCAACGAGTCCGCCTCGCACATTCTCGATCTCGACTTCAGTTGTCAATCAGCGTCCTAACTTTCTTGCGCCGCGTCAGCGGCAGCCTTTTACAGTAACCGATCCAGCCCAGAAGGTCAACCCCGTTTCGCCAACTTTTCTCGCGATTCGGAAGAGCCAAACGTGTCTCGTAGAGACGACAACGGGCCCCGCACGCAGGGCCCGTAGCCACTTCGCATTACCGCTCGGCGACCGCCCGAGCAACGAGAGTATTGTAACCTGCTAGTACAGCTGTTTCAAGGGGTCACCAGCTCTCGATTTCACATTCGCGGCGAGTCGTCACGCAGGTCGCCTCGCGCTCACTTCCAAGCACGGTCAGGCGCGATCGCGAGGCGACCGCGTCCACGACTAGCACATCCAGGGACCGCCGTCGAACCGACCCTTGGCGACCTTCTTGGAGGCGTCGTCAGTGGCCGTGAAGTTCACCTCTCGCACGGTCTGCTGCACGTCGTTCGTGGTGCAGCTCTCGCTCTTCCGGAGCACGAATCCGCCGGTCGAGTCCGCCTTGACCGAGCCGAAATCGAGTCGCGTCGCGGAGCCAGGCGGCTGCGTGCCGATGAGGCGAATGGTCCCGCTCGGCGTGAACCCCTTTCCGCGGATGAGGATGTCGGGCCCGCTTCCGCGCTTCAGTACCTCGACCGTGATCTTGGGATCTACCTTGACGGTCGGGGCTGCAGGACCGGCAGCCTTGGCCGTGCTGTCCTGCGCCTGCGCGGCGCTCGACGCACCGAGCATCGCCACTGCGATGCAGAGAAATCGCGCGGTGGCGCGCCCGGTCCCGACACCCGCTTTGTGCTGTCGCTTGATCGATTGAGCCATCTTCGGCGTCTCCGGCAATGTGACGTGCATGATCGCGCCGAGCGCTGCGTCAGCGACGCGTGGCACCCGGTCGACCTCGAATCGTCTTGAAAGTGTAGCGACGCCGCCGACTCCGCCAGAGTGTTGACCAGCTGAGCTCGCATGCCAACTGAACCGGTGCCCATGAGCGCGGTGCAGTAGGCGCATTCAGCTGTCCCAGGACCGGGACATTCCTTCGGCAAAACGGCCTGGACACCCGCGCCCACGGCGTTGCAGTCGAGGCGCGAAAGAGTT
>DASYMY010000224.1:0-5642 GCA_036008825.1 Glaciihabitans sp. | reverse complement strand
CGGCGAACGTGTCGTAGTCATACCCAACGGTGGGCTGGCTCGACAGACCAAAACCGCGGCGATCGTAGGTGATAACGCGATACCCGGCGTCAAGGAGAGCTGCGGTTTGCTTCTCCCACGAACGACCATCAAGCGGATACCCGTGGATCAAAACGACCGGCTGGCCCGACCCGTGGTCTTCGTAGTAGAGATCAATGTTGGTGCTGTTTTCGGTTCCGACAGTGATGAACGACATTGTGTGTCTTCCTTCTCCCTGGCATCCGGAGATGCCATCTACTCGAGAGAACGCCCGTTCTCTCCGTTGGTTGCTACTATAGAGAACGAACGTTCTCTCCGCAAGTACCCAGCATCTGACGAGTTAGTGAAAGTTATGCCCACCATGGAATCCACCGAACTCCGCGAGCTTGTTGTTACGGCTGCCGATCGGCTCTACTACGGGCTGGGTGTGCAGGCCGTTGGTATGGATGACCTCCGTGCAGAAACCGGGCTCTCGCTCAAGCGCCTCTACGGCATGTTCCCCTCGAAAGAGGCCATTGTGCTGGCCGTTCTCGCCAAACGCGGTGAAACCTGGAATGCCGGCATCGCTGCTGCGGCCGCCCGCGTTGAGGGACCGAGGGAAAAACTTCTCGCCATCTACGACTTCTTGGCCCAATGGTTCACCGCCGACGACTACCGCGGATGCGGGTTCATTAATTCGTTCGGAGAGCTGGGCGCCACCGTTCCCGCCGTCGCCGAGGCCGCCCGCGAACAGAAGGCAAGCTTCCAGAGGTACGTGGACGAGCTAGTGCGCGAAGCGGGAGCGCCGGAGTATTTAGCACCCCAGCTGGCCTTGTTAGCGGAGGGGGCGCAGACCACTGCCGCGATCGCGGGCACTCCCGAGGCGGCCATTCATGCGCGTGCCGCAGCGGTGACCTTGATCGATGCGGCCATGCGACCGGCGCGTTAAAAAGGTAAAGACCCCTCGCGCACCCGCCAGAGCCCGGTTACCCTTGCTACGTTTCCGTCCTGGGGGAGTTGGCCTGGATGGCGCCACGCGAGGAGCCAGTACCCAGTTTACCTGACACTTTGGGTGCTTAACTCAAGTCATGAAGATTGTTATCGCAGGTGGCCACGGAAAAATCGCTCTCCTCCTAGAGAAATTGCTCGCCGACGCTGGGCATACCCCGGTCGGAATCATCCGCAATCCCGCTCATTCAGCCGATGTTCTAGCTGCAGGAGCCTCCCCCATGCTGCTCGATTTGGAGTCAACGGTCGCCGCAACGTTGGCCGATTCGCTCTCCGGAGTCGACGCCGTGGTGTTCGCCGCTGGCGGTGGATCCGACGGCAACGCCGCTCGTAAGCTCTCCGTTGACCGCGATGGCGCAATTATGTTGGCGGATGCCGCAGAGCTTGCGGGTGTCCCCCGCGTGGTCATCGTTTCGGCAATGGCCACCGATGAATTCGATGCCAATTCCGACGACGTTTTCCAGATTTACCTGCGGGCAAAGAGTGAAGCCGACGCGAATATTCGCGCCCGCGATATCGACTGGACCATTGTTCGCCCCGGTGGCCTCACCGACGATGAGCCCACCGGCACCGTCGAGGCCGGGAAGTCGGCGTCCCGTGGCAGCATTCCGCGTGCCGATGTCGCCGCGGTGCTGGCCGCAGTTCTGACCGAGAACCTCGCCGTGCGCAAGCAGTTCGAGGTTGTCTCGGGAGAAACACCAATCACACAGGCGCTTTCATCATTGGCCTGATACCTGGGCGAACGACAAGTCGATAACCGCTTTCGTATGTGGCCTTAACGGAGTTTCCCCGCGTGAACGCTGCGAAGTGCTGCGCTCACGCGGGGAAAGTTCCCTACTAACTAGTTATTACGTGTAGCTCCACGCCGGCTCAGCAGTGCGGCCGTGCCAGCCATCAGGAGAAGGAATCCTGCTAGCAGTGCACCAGTTGCTGAAACTCCCGTGTTGGCGAGCCCGGGTGCGTTGTAGGCGAAGGCGTCAGCAGAGGTCGCGGAACCGCAGTCCCCAGCTCCAACAACCGTCACGTCGACGGTTCCGGTGCCGGCCGGTGACACGGCGGTGACAAGAGTCCCCGCACTGTTCACCGAGAATGACGTGGCTTTGGTGTCACCAAACCACACTGCTGTCGCGCCGGTGAAGCATTGCCCGCTAATCCGAACGGTTGTTCCTCCATTCGCGGCGCCTGAGCCCGGCGTTACAGCGTCGATCTCGGCCACCGCGAAGAACTCGAAACTAATTGGCGCTGAGTTCCCTGCAGGGTCGGTCACGACGACCGGAACAATTCCGGGGTTAGACACTGGCGCAACTACCGTGATGGTGTTGTCATCCACAACCGTGAAGTCGGTCCCGGGAACACCACCGAAGTTAGCTCCAGTTGAGCCAGTGAATCCGCTTCCGCCGATTGTTACAACGGTTCCACCCGTCTGAGGTCCACGGTCCGGCGTGATGCTGTCAACAACCGAAGGCGATTCTTCGTAGTTGAAGCCGTCGTCTTCGGTTGCGGTTCCGCACTCGGCGGCGCCGACCACCGTGACACCGACACTGCCGGCGCCAGCGGGGCTGATCACCGTGATCGTGGTGCCATCGGCGGATACTTCGAAGTCAGTGACGGTTACATCACCGAACAGCACTGCCGTAGCTCCAGTGAAGCAAGTACCCACAATGGTGACGGTGGTGCCGCCCGCTTCCGGACCGGTTGAAGGATCAATAACCTCAATATCCGCAACCGGAATGTAAACGAAGTCCACCGGAGCGGAGTCACCTGCAGGATCAACCACAATCACGTCAACCGCACCAGGCGCATGCGCCGGACTGGTCACCGTAATCGTGCTGTCATCCACAATCACAAAGTCGGTCCCAACAACGCCATCAAACGTCACCCCGGTTGCCCCGGTGAAACCCGAACCCGTAATCGTGACCGTTGTGCCACCGGTCTCCGGACCCTCAGAGGGATCAAGCGAACCCACCACAGGGGGATAAAGGACATCGAATCGTTCGTCAAGATAAGTGAAGTCCACCGGAGCGGAGTTACCTGCTGGGTCAACGACAACCACGTCAACCACACCAGGCGCATGCGCCGGGCTGATCACCGTAATCGTGCTGTCATCCACAACCTGGAACTCGGTCCCAGGAACACCATCGAAGGTCACCCCAGTGGCCCCGGTGAAACCCGAACCCGTAATCGTGACTGTTGTGCCACCGGTCTCAGAACCTGATGTCGGATCCAACGAAACAACATCAGCGGCTTCGGCCAGGTAAGTGAACTCAAGAGGCACTGAACTACCGCCGGCAGCATCAACAACAATTACCTCAACAACACCAGGCGCATGCGCCGGGCTGGTCACCGTAATCGTGCTGTCATCCACCACCATAAACTCAGTTCCAGCAATGCCATCAAAGGTGACCCCGGTTGCCCCGGTGAAACCCGAACCCGTAATCGTGACCGTTGTGCCACCGTTCTCCGGCCCCTCGGAGGGGTCAAGGGTCTCCGCAATCGATGGCTCGGCCAGGTAGCCGTAAATGAGAGCATCAGAGTTGCCTGCGGGATCAATGACTACAACATTGACTGAGCCGGGAGCGTGTGCCGGTGTTGTGACCGTGATGGTGGAGTCATCCACAATCACAAAGTTGGTCCCAGCAATTTCGTCGAACTCGACCCCTGTTGCACCCAGGAAGCCTGAACCGGTGATGGTCACAGCCGTGCCACCCAGCTCCGTTCCCTCGGTCGGATCAAGCGATGCCGCAATAGCAGGCTGCTCCACGTAGGTGTAGTCGAGCGCACCCGAGTTGCCCGCAGGATCCAGCACAATGACGTC
This sequence comes from Glaciihabitans sp., assembly GCA_036008825.1. GTDB lineage: Bacteria > Actinomycetota > Actinomycetes > Actinomycetales > Microbacteriaceae > Glaciihabitans. Next base: position 1,822 of record DASYMY010000224.1, on the reverse strand, counting down.
AACCAGGCCAGCGTCATGCGCAGGCGACGTCACAGTGATTGTGCTGTCATCGACCACGGTGAAGTTCGTCCCGGGAATTCCATCGAACTCGACGGCAGTAGCGCCAACAAAGCCACTACCGGTGATGGTCACCGGAGTCCCACCAACAACAGGACCCGAGGAGGGATCAAGCGCCTGGGCATTCGAAGCATCCGCGACGAACTCGAAGTCCACCGGAGCGGAATTTCCTGCTGGGTCAACGACAACCACGTCAACCACACCAGGCGCATGCGCCGGGCTGATCACCGTAATCGTGCTGTCATCGACAACCTGGAACTCGGTCCCGGGAATGCCATCAAAGGTCACCCCGGTTGCCCCGGTGAAACCTGAACCCGTGACGGTGACTGCTGTTCCGCCGCTTTCAGATCCTTCCTCCGGAGTGAGGTCGATTGCAGCAGATGCCTCAGCCAGGTAGGTGTAGGCAAGAGGTGCCGAGTTGCCGCCACCGTCAATAACTACGACGTCCACCGGACCGGGCGCATGCGCTGGGCTGGTGACCACGATGGTGCTGTCGTCAACAACCTGGAACCCAGTCCCAGCGATGCCGTCGAATGTCACCTCGGTCGCTCCCGTAAAACCAGAACCCGTGATTGTGACTTCGGTTCCCCCAGCTTCGGTCCCCTCTACTGGGTCGAGAGATGTGACGGTCGAGGGTTCGGTCAGGTAGGTGTAGAGAAGAGCATCGGAGTTGCCAGCGGGATCGATAACGACGACACCGACTGGTCCAGGACCGTGCGCGGGAGTGGAAACCGTGATGGTGGAGTCATCCACAATCACAAAGTCGGTTCCAGCAATTCCGTCGAACTCAACACCCGTTGCTCCCAAGAAGCCTGAACCGGTGATGGTCACAACCGTGCCACCCAGCTCCGTTCCCTCGGTCGGGTCAAGCGATGCCGCAATAGCAGGCTGCTCCGCGTAGGTGAAGTCGAGCGGGTCCGAATCCCCTGCGGGATCAAGAACCACAACCTCAACCAGACCAGCGTCATGCGCAGGTGAGGTCACAGTGATTGTGCTGTCGTTTACGACGGTGAAGTCAGTGCCAGCGATTCCGTCGAACTCGACGGCGGTAGCGCCAACAAAGCCACTACCGGTGATGGTTACAGGTGTTCCACCTGCAACTGAGCCGGAGGTGGGGTCAAGCGATAGCGCCGCGGAGGGCACAGCTAGGTACTCATAATCCAAAGGAGCCGAGTTGCCCGCCGGATCGACGACGATCACGCCAACAACACCAGGCGCATGTGCCGGGGTGGTGACCGTGATTGTTGTGTCGTTGACAACAACAAAGTCGACGCCGGGAAGGCCGTCGAATTCGACGCCCGTTGCTCCGACGAATCCGGTTCCCGTGACGGTGACAGACGTTCCGCCCGCTTCGGTACCTTCGGTGGGGTCAAGTGAGATTGAGGAGGCTGGCACGGCTAGATATTCGAACGCTACCGGTGCAGAGTCTCCTTGCGGCGCGTTGGCCACAACATCAACGATCTCCGCAACATGAGGCGGAGTAACAAAAACGATTGTTGTGGACGTTACGGTCAGCTCAGTAACAACAGTGCCCCCGATGGTGACCGAGGTGACGCCCGAGAAGTCGGTTCCGGTCAGAGTGACTGTCGTCCCGCCAGTCTCAGGACCTTCATCGGGATCAATCGTTGTGATGCTGGGGTCAGCGAGAGCAACGTTTGGCCCAACCGTAGCGGTCGCCAGATTTGCCACAAGAGCGGGGCCGGCCGGAAGGACGGTTACACGAAGTGCGGTTTCGGTGAACACTCCACCTGAGCTGTTTTGCACG
>DASYMY010000223.1:0-6893 GCA_036008825.1 Glaciihabitans sp. | reverse complement strand
CGATTTGGCCACTTGGGTGTCCGCGCTAAATGAACCCTCCGTCGCCCCACTTCTGGCAACCCTCAAACACACCCTCGACTCGTTTGTAGAGATTGGGCTGGGCTACCTCTCACTCGACCGCCCCGCTGGCACCCTCTCTGGCGGTGAGGCACAACGCACCAAAATAATCCGGCACATCGGCTCAGCCCTCACCGATGTCACCTACGTATTCGACGAACCCACCATCGGACTTCACCCGCACGACATCCAGCGGATGAACGAACTCCTGCTGCGACTACGCGACAAGGGAAATACCGTCCTTGTCGTCGAGCACAAACCCGAAATGATTGCCATCGCCGACCACGTCATCGATATCGGACCGGGAGCCGGCACAGCAGGCGGCACCATCTGTTACGAAGGCACCATCGACGGACTGCGCGCGAGCGGCACACTCACCGGACGTCATCTTGACGACCGTGCGCAACTGAAAGACGTGGTGCGTACCCCCACCGGGACACGGCAGATCCGTGGCGCGAACGCGCACAACCTTCGCAACGTTGACGTCGATATCCCGCTCGGCGTGCTCGTGGTCATCACCGGTGTCGCCGGGTCTGGGAAAAGTACCCTCATCCACGGATCTATTCCCGAAGGGGACGGCGTTGTCTCCATCGACCAAGGGGCGATTCGTGGATCACGACGCAGCAACCCCGCGACCTACACCGGGTTGCTTGACCCCATCCGCAAAGCCTTCGCCAAGGCCAATGGAGTTAAACCCGCATTGTTTAGCTCGAACTCCGAAGGCGCGTGCCCTAATTGCAACGGCGCCGGAGTCATCTTCACCGACCTCGGCATGATGGCCGGAGTGGCAACCACCTGCGAGGTGTGTGAGGGTCGCAGGTTTGAGGCATCCGTCTTGGAATATCGTTTGGGTGGCCGCGATATCAGCGAAGTGTTGGCAATGTCGGTCACCGAGGCGGAGGAGTTCTTCGGCACGGGGGAGGCGCGCACCCCTGCCGCACACACTATTCTTCACCGTCTCGCCGACGTTGGTTTGGGGTATCTGAGCCTGGGGCAGCCGCTAACGACGCTGTCCGGGGGAGAACGCCAGCGCCTCAAGTTGGCCAACAATATGGCCGAGAAGGCGACCGTTTACATTCTCGACGAGCCCACTACGGGTCTGCACCTGGCCGATGTACAACACCTTTTGGCCCTGTTAGACCGGCTAGTTGAATCCGGCAAGTCCGTCATTGTGATTGAGCATCACCAGGCGGTGATGTCTCACGCCGACTGGATCATCGACCTGGGACCTGGGGCCGGTCATGACGGCGGCACCATCGTTTTTGAGGGAACTCCTCGGGAATTGGTTGCCTCGCGGTCCACACTGACGGGCCAGCACCTCGCGGCATACATCGGCTCGTAGACGGACATCTCGAACACGCCGACAACAAGCTGACGACAACCAGTTTTTGCACTTTAGAGATTCACTCACTTTTAGTGAACGATTCAGATTCACAAACTTGTCAGCATGTAAACCAATAAAAATAACCGAACCTTGCGGATACCCCCGGCGCCGGGCAGCACGTTTCTCCTTACAGATTCGTGTTATGTAGCCCCACCATGACGTATGGGATGCAGCACGGGACACGCCACAAGAACCACTCTTCTCCACGCTATTCGTTGCGCTGATAATGCCCATTATGTCAAGTAAACGATCGAGGCGCCCCTCCAATGACGGTGAGCAGTCGCTTTGCCGATTTCGCAGGCCACACCGACTGCATCGGACCGTTGGTGTCGGGTGTGCGTGCGCTTCGGCAGGCAGACTGTTTAGCGAAAGGGGGCGCCTGTGATTGCAGCACTCAACAAACTCGTCGAACTTGTAGAAGACCATCTCACGGAAGACGTTGACATCGCCCGCCTCGCGGCCACTGCCGGCGTGACCGAATATCACCTCCGCAGGATGTTCTCGTCGCTGGCGGGCATACCGCTGTCGGAGTACGTTCGGCGACGGCGCATGTCAGTCGCCGCGGGTGACGTCCTCCACGGAGGCGATTTGATGGACATTGCGGTTCGCTTCGGGTACGGCTCCTCGGATGCCTTTGCTCGAGCATTCCGCGCGACACACGGGGTTAGCCCCAGTGAGGCCCGCCGAAACGGCGGCCCGCTCCGCACACAACAACAGCTCAGGTTTCGCCTGACCGTCGAAGGGACCACAGCGATGGATACTCGCATTGCTGATCAACCAGCATTCCGACTAATCGGCCATTCCGCGGTCGTGCCGCTCATTCATGAGGGAGTGAATCCGCACATTCAAGCGCATGTCGTCTCAATTTCTGAAGCTGAGCACATTCGCCTGAAAGCGCTGAGCAATTTCGAGCCGGCGGGACTTTTGGCGGTTTGCGCAGATGTTGACCCCGACTACACCGAGGGCACCAACCTCACCTACCTCCACGGTGTTGCCGTCAACGCCGCGACACCCACTCCCCTCGGCCTTGACTTCATTGACGTTCCGGCCGGTGCGTGGGCAGTGTTTCGCAGCGAAGGACCCTACCCGGCCGTCCTTCAATCCACGTGGGCGGCGACAGCAACCGACTGGTTTCCGTCGGACCCCTGGCAACTGCGTCCAGGACCGTCGATTGTGACCATACTTGACCGCGCCCAGGACTTCACTACCGCCACCTGCGAGCTGTGGCTTCCCGTGGAACGCGCCTAACCACGCCCTATTCGAACCACAACGGCAGCCGCCTTCGCGATCAGTCTTCGAGCGCCTGTCCTCGAAGATCGGGCAGCGCCAGTGCGCCAATTGCCGCTATAACAAACACCCCAGCGAAGACCGCAAACGGTAGCGCCACTCCCCCGGCGGCACTCAACAGGGGCACACACAACGGCGCAATGATGGAGGCCAGGCGGCCGAATCCCGCTGCCCATCCTGCTCCGGTACCGCGAATGCGGGTGGGATACAGCTCAGGTGTTACCGCGTACAGCGCTCCCCACGCCCCGAGGTTGAAGAACGAGAGCATGGATCCAAATACCAGGATGGATGTGACATCCCCGGCTGTGGCGAAAAGTCCAGCAGACACGGCGGATCCGGCGAGGAACGTCGCCAAGGTGGCGCGGCGGCCCCATTTTTCCACCAACCATGCCGATACGGCGTAACCGGGTAGCTGAGCCAGAGTAATGATCAGGGTGTATTCAAACGATTTCACCAATGGGAAGCCGGCAGCTACAAGCAGGGTGGGCAGCCAGATAAAGGCTCCGTAGTAGGCAAAGTTCACGCAGAACCAGACCGTCCACAAGGCTATGGTTCGGCGACGCAATTTCGCCCCGAACAAGGTGGCGAACGGACGAAGCGGTGCCGCCGCAATCGGTGTATTCACTGAGTTGGCGGAGTTCCCTAGTGCGGTCATCTCCCCCGCCGCGGATCGGGAGTCGGTTGACGCCGCGTCCTCGAACTCTCGGACGGTGACCTCGGCTTCGACTGTTCGCCCACGCGACTCGAGGAATCTGACGGACTCGGGCAGTTTCAGACGCACAACGATTGCCCAGACCGCAGGCACTGCGCCGATAGCTAACGCCCAGCGCCACCCGTTGTCACCTGTTGGGACAACGAAGTAACCGATGAGAGCCGCGGCAGTCCATCCCACCGCCCAGAATGATTCCAGGATGACAATGATCCGACCGCGGATACGTGCGGGTGCGAACTCACTCACCAAGGTCGACGCGATGGGCAGTTCGGCGCCGAGGCCCAGCCCCACAACAAAGCGCAGCGCAATGAGGGCGCCCACTGACCAGGCCAACGCCGACACACCGGTCGCTAAGCCGTAGACGAGAAGGGTCAGCGCGAACACCTGCCGGCGACCGAGACGGTCAGCCAGCAGTCCACCGAGGCTGGCACCAATCGCCATCCCGATGAACCCCGCCGAAGCCACCCAGGGAAGTAGTGCGGCTTCGTCCTGCCACGTCACACTCAATTGCGCGATGACAAACGAAATCAACCCCACGTCCATAGCATCAAGTGCCCATCCGATTCCCGATCCCGTCAGAAGCTTGGTGTGCTTTCGCGTCCACGGCAGATCATCGAGTCGTTGCGAGCGAGTGCGCGCGGTCGTAACCGTCACTGAGGCCTCCGATTGTTTAGTACCCGCGTGGGGACGCCTCCCAGCAAACTCGCAATTGACAAGGAAAATTGTCGAAAATACGTCGCAATCCTCCACCGTTATAGCTTCGTTACTGTGGCGGCAGGCGCGAACGGCGCGGATAATCGTCAGATGGACTCCTCCCCCACCCCCGCATGGCCGCAGATTGCCGATGAGGCGCGCTGCCCCTGCCTCAGCGGAGACACGTACGGCCTCTGCTGCGCACCCCTACACCGGGGAGATCCTGCGCCCTCAGCCGAGAGGCTAATGCGGTCCCGTTATTCGGCCTTTGTGCTGGGCCTTGCCGACTATCTCCTTGACACCTGGCATCCAACAACCCGTCCGGAATCGCTTCAGCTTGACAGCGGCATCCGCTGGTTTCGTTTGGATATTCTTTCGCGACGAAATGGAATACTTCCCCACTCCCGCGGCGAAGTCGAGTTCAGCGCACATTTCCGCGACGGCTCCGACGTGGGCACCCAACACGAGGTGAGCGAATTCCTGAAACAGGACGGGCGCTGGTTCTACGTCGCAAGCGTCTGAACGAAAGCAACCCCTTGGGACGGTCGCGCAACACTCATACAGTGACTATGAAGGCGCGAATGACCAGCCCAAGGACGGTGTTCCATGGCCAAGAACTCACTAGCGACATCTGAGGTAGAGCTCAATAAACAGGTACAGCGAGTGTTCCGGCGATGGCAGCTTATTGGTGCAGTTACCGCGATTGTTGTTGGCGTCATCGGCCTCGTGTGGCCGCAAAGCGCACTCCGAGCGATCACTCTTCTCTTTGGTGTGTATCTCATCGTTGTGGGTGTGACCCGGATTTCGTCTGCGTTTGGCGGAGCTTCGTCCGGCGGCGTTTGGCGATGGCTTCAGGTCGCGTTTGGCGTCATTGTGCTTATTGCTGGAGTGCTCTGTCTGAACAACCCATTTGGTTCGGCGGTCGCATTGACGTTTGTGATCGGAATCGGCTGGGTTCTCGACGGCATAGCCACCATCGTTGTCACGTTCACGGCGGATGCCACGGGATCCCGGTGGCGCTCTATCGCGATTGGCTTGGTGTCGATCGTCGCAGGGGGCGTGCTGATGGTGACGCCGGTGGGGGCACTAAGCAGCTTCTTACTTATCGCCTCGATTCTGTTAATCATCATCGGTGCGGTGAGTCTCATAACGCTGATCGCAGACAGAAGCCCCGGCTGACCACACATCTGGATTAGATCTGTGGTCAGCCGGGGCTCTTATTTGTGCGATGGCTTAGGCCAGCGAACGGTTAGCCCATGTGGACGGCTTCGTGCGACGTCGTGAACTGCCCTTTGGGCACACGGATCAAAACAAAAGCAATCACTGCGGCTACTACCAACCCAATTGCTGCCGCGATAAAGACAACGGAGTAGCCATTCACCAGCATCACAAAGGGGTTGTTATCCGAGGCGGATGATTCCACAGCAGAGGCGTAGAGCGCCGTGAATACGGCAATACCAATGGACCCGCCCACCTGCTGTGTAGCGGTTAGCGCTGCTCCCGCTACACCCGCATCGCGAGACTGAATCCCTGAAAGCGCCAAGTTTTGCATCGGAACGAACACCATCGCCAGTCCGATTCCGAGAAGGATCTGACCGGGAAGAACCTCCGTTAGGTAGGATCCGCCCGCGGAGATACCCGACAACCAGATCAGACCAGACGCTGCAATTAGCGGGCCGACGGTCATAAACGTACGTGGCCCAACGGTTGCAAGGAACTTCGCGACAAATGGAGCGGTGGCGATAATCGCAGCGGTCATCGGCAGCGACGCAATGCCTGCCGTCAGGGGTGACATCCCCAAGACGATTTGAAGATGGAAGGTGAGATACAGCAGTCCACCCAGTAGTGCTGCACCAACCATGACCGACGCGATAAAGGCACCACCGCGAACACGGTCGAAGACCACGCGCAGCGGAAGAAGCGGGTTGCTAACACGGCTTTCCCACCACACAAAGAGCACCATCAGGATGAGGCCACCAACCAGGAACGCAACGGTGTCTACACGACCCCAGCCCAGTTCGGCGCGAGCAAACCCGTACACAATGCCACCAAGACCGCCCACAACGAGCAGCGCACCTATCGCGTCATAGCGTTTGTCCCCATCAGCCCGACTCTCACGAACCAGCGGGATTGCCGCAACGATCGCAACAAGTGCGATGGGAACGTTCACCAGAAGGCACCAGTGCCAGCTGAGGTATTCGGTGAGCACTCCCCCCAGCACCAGCCCAACGGCGGCACCAGAACCGGCAACTGTGCCGTACACAGCGAACGCTTTCACACGATCGGGTCCAGACGGGAACGAGACGGACAGCAGTGCGAGCGCCGCTGGGGCGAGCAGAGCAGCAAAAACACCCTGCAGTCCCCGAGCCAGCAGAAGCATCTCCCCCGTGGTGGCCAGTCCACCCAGAAGCGATGCCGCAGCGAATCCTGCCATACCAAGAATGAAGGTGCGCTTGCGTCCCCAGAAGTCAGCAACCCGCCCGCCCAACAGCAGGAGCGAACCAAACGCGAGAGCGTAGATGGTGACAACCCAACTGCGGTCACTATCGCTGAGTCCGAGATCGAGCTGAGCGGCGGGAAGCGCAATATTGACGATTGTGCCGTCGAGCACCACCATCAGCTGCGCTATCGCAACAACAGCAAGAACTACCCACCGTTTTGGGTCTGCCGGATTATTCAGGGGTGGTGCGCTAACAGGACCAGTTGTTGTGGTCGAAGGGGAATCTGAAATGAGAGAACTCCGTGTTCAAAATGATGCCA
>DASYMY010000222.1:0-5446 GCA_036008825.1 Glaciihabitans sp. | reverse complement strand
TCGGCGCAGCAGCCCACGTTGTGGCGCCAGTGTCAGATGGTAGGCACGCCAAATTAGTTTTACCGGCCAGGCCAGATTTCTCGGCGGAGTCCTGTTGGTGTAATAGATGAGGTCATGCACGGTGGTAACAAGACCAAATTTGCGCCCCCACGGCCCCATGGTTTGCATGGGCGTGTAGACAACGTCGGGACGGTACTTGTTGAAGTACAGCGCAGCCAGCGGTTCGGTGATGGCGGTCGGCGACGGACCCATCACCCACGGCAAGTCAGGAAGCATCTCCAGTTGGCGGCGATCGCTGATCATCATGGTGACCGGATGGCGTTCAGACAATGCGGTAACGATGCCCGCAGTGAATCGGCTGATTCCGTCGTGGTGGCCGAGCCGCGTGTAACGGCAGTCGAAGATAATCCTCACGACGCGCTGGCTTTGGCTGCGACTGATCCGTGCCCGATAAACGCCACAATCGCCTCCGCGGCCTCGCGGGGCCGTTCGTAATGGATGAGGTGGCCCACGTTAGGGAGCATTACCAGGTGAGAGTCGGCGAAGGCCGCATCAAGGCGGCGAAGAGCTTTCACGCTCGTGATGGGGTCCCGGTCAGCGGCAATAAGCAGGGTAGGTACCGAAATTCGGTCGACGGCCATACTCACGTCGCTAGTGACGGAGGTGTCGAAGCTCGCCAACACGGTGTCACGGTCCGAGAACCGGCTGAAGTAGGTGTGATGTTGGCCGTGAATCCAGCGACGCAGACGACGATCCTTGCTTGTCACCATAGCCAGGCTGGTAAAGCGAACAATCAACCAGTTTCCAAGAAGCGCGTATCCGGCACGTTCAGGTAAAGCCGCAGCGGCTCTGTAGTACTGCACGGTCAGCCAAGTGAGAAACCCTTTTGGTCCCGACAGCGCCGGCGCCGCAATGGGGTTAATCAAGATCAGTTGAGGTGTTGCTAGGCCATCGGCGACGGCAGCCGAGGTGACTATTGACCCAAACGAATGCCCCAGGATGATGGCGCGACCGTTGAGGCCCAGCAGCTCGACAAACTGGCGCAACCACGCCGAGTATCCCTGAATGGAATGAGTCACCTCAGTCATCGCCGTGGACGCGCCAAATCCTGGCAGGTCCGGGCTGATTACCCGGATTCCACGTAAATGTGCCACAACGGGTTCAAGCCCGTGGTGTTCGCCACGGAAACCGTGCACGGCAACAATCACAACATCCGAGTCTTCAGGGCCGTAATCCCAGTAGCGAACGTTGCTGCCGAGCACGTTAACTGCTCCCTCGCGCACCGGAATTGCGGAAAGAAGCGCTGCGTAGGGAGAAGTGTTTGACATTTCTAATGATTCTAAGCAGCGCGGGGAGAACACCTTGTTTCCAACAGCCCCCTAGACTTCTATAACTTGACGTCAGCGCCCGCTAATTGCTCAAACGCACCTCCGAAAGGAGTGAAGTGACCTTCACCGCCCCCATCCAGTTGCCGGGACTCGCCCTCGACCCCCAGTGGTATCGACGGAGTGTTTTTTATGAAGTGATGGTTCGCAGTTTTGTGGACAGTAACGGGGACGGCTCCGGCGACCTCAGCGGATTGATCTCTCGACTTGACTACCTTCAGTGGCTCGGCGTCGACGCGTTGTGGATCCCTCCGTTCTACAACTCTCCGTTGAAGGATGGTGGATATGACGTGTCGGACTTCCGCACGATTCTCCCCGACTTCGGTACCCTCGACGAGTTCAAAGACCTGGTCACCAAAGCGCACGAGCGCAACATGCGCATCGTTATTGACTACCCCCTCAACCACACCTCAGACGCGCACGACTGGTTCCAGCAGTCGCGCGAAGATCCTGAAGGACCATACGGCGACTACTACGTATGGAGCGACACCGACGACAAATACAACAACATCCGCATCATCTTCGTGGACACCGAAGAGTCAAACTGGACCTTCGACCCGGTACGTCGCCAGTTCTTCTTCCACCGTTTCTTCTCCCACCAGCCCGACCTGAACTTCGAAAACCCGGCCGTCCGCCAAGATGTTTCGGACATCGTCCGGTTCTGGATGGACCTCGGTGTTGATGGCATCCGCTTGGACGCGATTCCCTACCTGTTTGAAACTGAAGAGGGAAACGGTGAAGGCGAGCCGGAAACTCACCAGTACATCCGTGAACTGCGAGCGATGATTGATCGGGACTACCCCGGTCGTATTCTGATCGCCGAAGCCAACCAGTGGCCGCAAGAAGTTGTTTCGTTCTTTGGCACCGAAGAGGAGCCCGAATGCCACATGGCGTTCGACTTCCCGGTGATGCCCCGCATCTTCTACTCCCTTCGCTCGCAGCAGGCCGGTGAGCTGATTCGTATTCTTTCTGAGGCGACTGAGGTTCCTGAAGGTGCTGGTTGGGGAGTGTTCCTCCGTAACCATGATGAGTTGACGCTCGAGATGGTGAGCGAGGAGTACCGTCAGGCCATGTACGGCTGGTACGCGTACGACCCACGAATGCGATCCAACATCGGTATCCGCCGTCGTCTGGCTCCCCTGCTGGATAACTCTCGCGCCGAGCTAGAGCTTGCCCACGCGCTTCTTTTCTCCCTCAAGGGCAGCCCGTTCTTGTACTACGGCGACGAAATCGGAATGGGCGACAACATCTGGTTGCCAGACCGGGACAGCTCGCGTACACCCATGCAGTGGACACCCGACCGCAACGCAGGGTTCTCCTCTGCCGACCCAGGCAAGCTCTACCTGCCGGTCGTGCAGTCGCTGGTGTACAACTACAACCTGGTTAACGTTGAGTCTCAGCTAGCTCAATCGCGATCGCTGCTGCACTGGGTGCGCAACGTCATTCACGTTCGCAAAGCTCACCCCACTTTTGGGCTGGGAACCTTGCGGATTCTGCAGACCAACCACGAGTCTGTGCTCGCGTTCGTGCGCGAATACGAAGGTTCGGGAACCCAGTTTGGTGACTCGGCGGAGAAGATCCTCTGTGTCTTCAGCTTCGCCCACAACCCGGTCTCCGTCGAAATTGACACCGAAGACCTAGGAGGGGCAACGCTCTTTGACCTCTTCGGTGGAAGCCAGTTCCCCACCATCAACGATGACGGAAAACTGACGTTGACTTTGGGCACGCAGAGCTTCTACTGGTTGCACGTTGGCGATTCTCACTTCGCCGGAGGCCGCTCCTAGAGCATTTCTCGCACGCCCTCGAGGGAAGACGACCACAAATTGTCTTCCCTCGGCACGGGCACCCGTGTGTGTCACCGGGTGCCCGTAGGGTGAGGGTATGAGCGCACTTCCGTTAGATACCGTCGTCAATTCCGGCCATTGGTTTGAGACATTGGGGGTGTTTGACCTTGAGACCACCGGTATCGACATTGAAACCAGTCGTATTGTTTCGGCTCACGTTGGCGTTCTGAACGCTGGCGGTGTGGTCGTTGAACGGCACGATTGGCTCGCAAACCCCGGTATTGATATTCCTGAACAGGCAACAGCCGTTCACGGTATATCTACGGAACGCGCACGGGCTGAGGGCCGTCCCGCAGCGGAGGTTGTCGCTGAAATCGTCGCAACGCTGCGCACACTCTTTGACCGCGGTATCGCCGTTACGATCTACAATGCCGCATACGATCTGAGCCTGCTCAACCGCGAGGCGCTTCGCTACGGCATCGCCCCCATTGACTCCCCCGTGCCAATCATCGACCCTCTCGTTATTGACAAAGCGGTCGACAAATACCGCAAAGGCAAGCGCACCCTCGAGGCGGCCTGCCAGTTTTACGGTGTTGACCTCAGCAACGCTCACGATGCCGCCGCTGACGCGATAGCAGCCGGCCGTGTCGCCCAGGCGATGGCGCGACGCCACACCACCGCATTGGCTATCGAAGCGGAGCTTCTTCACGAGCAGCAAATTGGATGGTGCGCACAACAGTCCGCAAGTTTCCAGGACTACATGCGCCGCACCCGTGACCCCGAGTTCACCACCTCAGGATTGTGGCCACAGCGCTAAACACCTGCGCGGCCCACACGCTCCGAACACACAAAAGGGCGACCGACGTAAGTCGGTCGCCCTTTTGACGTAAAACTGGTGGTTACGCGCCGAAGCCCTTATAACGGGTGTTGAACTTCTCAACGCGACCGGCGGAGTCCATGATGCGCTGCTTGCCCGTGTAGAACGGGTGTGACTCCGAAGAGATTTCGACGTCGATGACCGGGTAGGTCTCGCCATCGAGCTCAATCGTCTTCGAGCTCGTCACTGTGGAGCGCGTCAGGAAGGTCGCACCAGAGGCGAGGTCGCGGAACACGATCGGCGCGTACGCGGGGTGGGTATCAGACTTCATGGTGGATCCTTGGCTTGTTGTTTTCAGGATTGGAGAAAAAAATTCGTGTGGCCGGAGCAGAGTGAAGCACACGACCGAGTAGAGAGCTTATCAGATCTACCGAGGGCGGCGGGGATTCATCGCGGTGCGCGCGCCGTAAACCTGCCGTTATCGGAGAAGACCTCCAGGGGAAGGCCAAAAGCTCCCGTGAGGTTCTCACTGGAGAGGACGTCGGCGATGGGGCCAGCAGCATAAATTGCGCCCTGGACCAGCAGCAACGCGTGGGTGAACCCCGGGGGGATTTCCTCCACGTGGTGGGTGACCATCACAATTCCTGGAGCCTCGTCCGCGCTGGCGTAACCCCCGAGAAGCTCCAGAAGCTCTTCGCGCGCGCCTAGGTCGAGGCTGGCCGCTGGCTCATCGAGCAGCAACAACTCCGGGTCAGTCATCACGGCACGGGCGATCTGAACCCGCTTTTGTTCACCGTCGCTGAGCGAACCAAACTTGCGCGCCGCGAGCGAGTCAAGCTTCCACTCGGCCAACACTCGCTCAGCACGACGAACATCAATGTCTTCATAGCTCTCGTTCCACCGCCCTGTCACCGACCAGGCTGCCGTCATCACAACGTTCAGCACTGTCTCGGTCGGGGGTATGCGCTTGGCCATTGCCGAGGAGGCAAAACCAATTCGCGGGCGCAGCTCAAAAACATCAACACGACCCAGAGTGTCGTCGAGAATCTGGGCTTTGCCGGAGCTCGGATGCATCATCGCTGCGGCCACCTGGAGAAGCGTGGTTTTCCCTGCCCCATTCGGGCCAAGAATCACCCACCGATCAGCGCTGTCGACCGTCCAGGTGAGGTCGTCGAGGATGGTGGTGCCGTCACGGAGAACGGAGACGTTATTGAGCTGAAGAACACTGGCCATGATTACCCCAGCCTAGAGCAGGGAAGCGTAGATTTCTCGCGTTCGCGCGGCAATCTGATCCCAACCGAAGTGGGACTCAGCACGGCGCTGTCCCGCGGCACCCATCTCGCGTGCCTTCGCGGGGTTGCTAACCACCTCGGTGAGCACAGCGGCGAGATCGGCGACAAAACGTTCGGGGTCAATGGGTGTTCCCGTGCCGTCATCTACCTGCTCAATTGGTACGAGGC
>DASYMY010000221.1:0-7512 GCA_036008825.1 Glaciihabitans sp. | reverse complement strand
TTTTCGCCCTTGCTGTTGACGCCCCAGTTGTATTCCTCGACCACAACTTTGCCGTCGTCGAGCACTGCAGCCACCCAGGCGACGTGCCCGTAGGTTCCTTTGTTGGACCAGGCGACGGATCCGACGGCGGGCAGATTGTCTACCCGCACGCCCTTCGCTTTGGCGGAGGTGCCCCAGGTGTTGGCGTTACCCCACCAAAGGTCAGCGCCCAGGTACTGGTTGGTGAACTTCACCCCGTTGGTGTTGTTGAGCCGCCAGGCAACAAAGGAGGTGCATTCGCGGTTGTAGAAACGCCACGGGTCAATCAGGGCGTCCTGTTTAGCGTTCGCCAGGTAGGCGGGGTAGTTGTCGCCAACCACGGCAGCGCTCGCCTGAGGTGCCGGTGTGGCGACGAGACTGGTGGCGATGATGGCGAATGCCGCCAGAATCATCGTCACTTTGCTCATGCGCGAGCGAACTCGTGTGCCCATTGTGTGCCCCCATACTGCGACGCGCGTAGCGCGTAGATCCCACCCTTATGTGCGCGGGAGGCGAAGCCACACCCGCAAGGGGGCCACGAACACTTGAGGATCATAACCCGCCGCAGACCAACGAGGAAGTGTTGGTTATTCGTCACCATTGCTGCGGTGATACGGGCTCGTTCTCGTGTGCAGGAACGACAAAAGGGGCCGAGCCCTTACGGACTCGACCCCTTTGGTCTGCTGGTGATTGTTATGCCGTTACCGGCCGTTCAACCAACTAGCTAAATGGTGCGTAGGTTACTTCAGAACCTTGGTCACCGTGCCGGCGCCGACGGTGCGGCCACCCTCACGGATCGCGAAGCCGAGGCCCTCTTCCATGGCGATGGGCTGAATCAGCTCAACGGTCATGCCGGTGGTGTCGCCGGGCATTACCATCTCGGTGCCCTCGGGCAGCGTGATGACGCCGGTGACGTCGGTGGTGCGGAAGTAGAACTGCGGGCGGTAGTTCGCGTAGAACGGGTTGTGACGGCCGCCCTCTTCCTTGGAAAGGATGTACGCGGTTCCCTCGAAGTTGGTGTGAGGTGTAACGGAACCAGGCTTGACAACAACCTGTCCACGCTCAACATCTTCACGCTTCGTTCCACGGAGCAAGAGACCACAGTTCTCGCCGGCCCAAGCCTCGTCGAGCTGCTTGTGGAACATCTCGATACCCGTGACGATGGTCTTCTGCGTCGGGCGGATGCCAACGATTTCGACCTCGGAGTTGATCGCGAGCGTTCCACGCTCGGCGCGGCCCGTAACAACGGTTCCACGACCGGTGATCGTGAAGACGTCCTCGATGGGCATCAAGAACGGCTTGTCCTTGTCGCGCACCGGGTCAGGAACAGACGAGTCAACGGCTTCCATGAGCTCAACGATGGAGTTGACCCACTTCTCGTCGCCCTCGAGAGCCTTGAGGCCCGAGACGCGAACGACGGGAGCGTTGTCGCCATCGAAGTCCTGGCTGGAGAGGAGTTCGCGAACCTCGAGCTCAACGAGCTCAAGGATCTCTTCGTCGTCAACCATGTCGGACTTGTTGAGAGCAACCAGCAGGTACGGCACGCCGACCTGCTTGGCCAGAAGCACGTGCTCGCGCGTCTGTGCCATGGGGCCGTCGGTCGCTGCAACCACGAGGATTGCACCGTCCATCTGAGCGGCACCCGTGATCATGTTCTTGATGTAGTCAGCGTGGCCGGGAGCGTCTACGTGTGCGTAGTGGCGCTTCTCGGTCTCGTACTCGACGTGCGAGATGTTGATGGTAATACCGCGCTGGCGCTCTTCGGGAGCGGAGTCGATCGACGCGAAGTCGCGCTGAACGTTGGTCGCGGACGGGAACTTGTCGGCGAGGACCTTGGAGATCGCTGCGGTGAGCGTGGTCTTTCCGTGGTCAACGTGACCGATCGTTCCGATGTTTACGTGCGGCTTAGTCCGCTCGAACTTGGCCTTGGCCACTGTGGGTCCTCCTCAGGACTCTGGTGTGAGGCATCCGGTTGAAGGTTCTCAACCGGATGCTTCACGGAATTGGTGTGTTGTTATGTTACTCGGGCTCGGTGAGCCTTCGTGTCAGGGTGCTATTCGCCCTTGTTCTTCTGGATGATCTCGTCGGCGACAGCCTTCGGGACCTCAGCGTACGATTCGAAGGTCATCGAGTACACGGCGCGGCCTGAAGTCTTGGACCTCAAGTCACCCACGTATCCGAACATCTCCGACAGCGGCACGTTTGCGCGGATGACCTTGACGCCTGTCGCGTCATCCATGCTCTGGATCTGTCCGCGACGCGAGTTGATGTCACCGATAACGTCGCCCATGTATTCCTCAGGGGTACGTACCTCGACGGCCATCAGCGGCTCGAGCAGAACGGGTTGTGCCATACGAGCGGCTTCCTTGAAAGCCATCGATCCGGCAATCTTGAACGCCATCTCCGAGGAGTCGACGTCGTGCGCGGCACCGTCAAGCAGGATCGCCTTGACGCCCACCATCGGGTACCCGGCCAGGACACCAACGTGCAGTGCGTCCTGGATTCCGTGGTCAACCGAGGGGATGTACTCGCGGGGAACACGACCACCGGTGACCTTGTTCTCGAATTCGTATGTCGTCTCTGCCGTGATTTCCAGCGGCTCGAGCGAAATCTGAATCTTTGCGAACTGGCCGGAACCACCGGTCTGCTTCTTGTGCGTGAAGTCGTGCTTCGGCACAATGCGGCGGATCGTCTCGCGGTAAGCAACCTGCGGCTTACCAACGTTGGCCTCAACACCGAATTCGCGCTTCATACGGTCAACAAGGATGTCGAGGTGAAGTTCACCCATTCCCTTGATGGTCGTCTGACCGGTGTCCTGGTTCTGCTCCGTGCGGAATGTGGGGTCTTCTTCAGCGAGCTTCTGAATAGCAAGGCCCAGCTTTTCCTGGTCCTGCTTGGTCTTCGGCTCGATGGCGACCTCGATAACGGGCTCAGGGAACGTCATCGACTCAAGAACAACCTGCTGCTGCGGGTCGCAGAGCGTGTCGCCTGTTGTCGTGTCCTTGAGGCCGATGACCGCGTAGATGTGTCCGGCGCTCATTGCGGCGACCGGGTTCTCCTTGTTCGCGTGCATCTGGAAGATCTTACCGATGCGCTCTTTTTTGCTCTTGGTCGCGTTGATGACCTGAGCTCCAGAGTCGACGTGTCCCGAGTAAACGCGAACGTAGGTAAGACGACCGAAGAACGGGTGAACGGCAACCTTGAACGCGAGAGCTGCGAACGGCTCTGACGCGTCGGGGTGACGCTCAATGATCTTCTCTTCGTCGCGAACGTCGCGGCCTTCGGTTGCCGGCACGTCGAGCGGGCTCGGCAGGTAGTCGATAACAGCGTCAAGCATCGGCTGAACGCCGCGGTTCTTGAACGCTGAGCCACACAGGACCGGGTAGATCTCTGAGTTGACCGTCATCTTGCGGATGGCGCCCTTGATCTCAGCGACCGTCAGCTCCTCGCCGGCGAAGAACTTCTCCAGCAGGGCGTCGTCGGTCTCTGCAACGGTCTCAAGCAGTACCTGGCGGTACTCGTTGGCCTTCTCGACGAGGTCCTCGGGGATGGGCTCGATTTCGTACTTAGCACCGAGCTCAACGTCACCCTTGGAGTCTCCACGCCAGGTCAGCGCGCGCATCTCAACGAGGTCAACTACACCCTCGAAGCTGCTTTCGTAGCCGATGGGGAGCTGGATAACGAGGGGACGAGCACCGAGGCGCTTGACGATGGTGTCGACGGTGAAGTAGAAGTCCGCGCCGAGCTTGTCCATCTTGTTGACGAAGCAAATGCGGGGGACGTCGTACTTGTCGGCCTGGCGCCAGACGGTCTCGGACTGGGGCTCAACGCCCTCCTTGCCGTCGAACACTGCAACTGCACCGTCGAGGACGCGGAGCGAACGCTCCACCTCAACGGTGAAGTCAACGTGGCCGGGGGTGTCGATGATGTTGATCTGGTGGTTAGCCCAGAAACAGGTGGTCGCTGCAGACGTGATCGTGATGCCACGTTCCTGCTCCTGCGCCATCCAGTCCATGGTGGCTGCGCCATCGTGAACTTCACCGATCTTGTGAGTGATACCCGTGTAGAACAGGATGCGCTCAGTCGTGGTGGTCTTTCCAGCATCAATGTGGGCCATGATGCCGATGTTGCGGACCTTGTTCAGGTCGGTGAGCACGTCTTGTGCCACGGATTTCCTCCGAAAGATTTTGAAGAGCGAGAGCTGGACGGGCAGGGCGCTTTCACGCCCGAATCAGAACCGGGTTCTGATCCGACCCACAAGGGGTCTACCCAACCAGCGAGAGCGACTACCAGCGGTAGTGCGCGAAGGCCTTGTTCGACTCGGCCATCTTGTGAGTGTCTTCACGACGCTTCACAGCGGCTCCAAGACCGTTCGATGCGTCGAGGATCTCGTTGGTGAGACGCTCGGTCATCGTCTTTTCGCGACGGCCCTTGGCGTAGGAAGTCAACCAACGCAGTGCGAGAGTGTTCGCACGGTGCGGCTTGACTTCAACGGGGACCTGGTAAGTCGATCCACCAACACGGCGGGACTTGACCTCAAGGGTGGGGCGAACGTTGTCGAGGGCCTTTTTCAAGGTGACAACGGCGTCCGCGCCGTTCTTGGCGGAAACACCTTCGAGGGCGCCGTAGACGATGCGCTCGGCAAGGCCTTTCTTGCCATCGAGGAGGATCTTGTTGACGAGCTGGCTAACGATCGGAGCGCCGTAAACCGGATCGGCAACGACGGGACGCTTCGGGGCTGGACCCTTGCGAGGCATTACTTCTTCTCCATCTTCGCGCCGTAGCGGCTGCGAGCCTGCTTGCGGTTCTTGACTGCCTGGGTGTCCAGGGCGCCACGAACGATCTTGTAACGAACACCGGGGAGGTCTTTTACACGACCGCCACGCACGAGCACCATCGAGTGCTCCTGGAGGTTGTGTCCCTCGCCGGGAATGTATGCGGTGACCTCGGTGCCGTTGGACAGCTTGACACGAGCAACCTTACGCAGAGCCGAGTTCGGCTTTTTCGGGGTGGTCGTGTACACACGGGTGCACACTCCACGCTGCTGCGGGTTGTTCTTGAGTGCTGGCGTCTTGGACTTGGTGACCTTCGGGCTGCGGCCCTTACGGACCAACTGCTGAATGGTAGGCACTACGTAACTCCTTGTATTTACTGCACGGTGACAGCTACTTCACTTCGCATTCGTTTGACGCACATTTTGGGTAAAAGATACGAAACGAGTTCATCTGGACCAGCCACAACGCAGATCGTTCCTGCTCGCGGTTGGTATGCCGTGGGGGCAGTTCCGGAAGGAACAAACCCAGTGTGTATGGCACGGTCGCGCACTTTCCGTGATTGTGATGGTGAGACCACAGGGCACGGCACACGCGCACGACAAAGCGCACACCCGGAAAATACTAGTCTCTGCTAGCTCCGCGGTCAATACCGACCGTTCTCAGCGGGAGTTCGCTTCCCGCGTTGTCAGCGCCCACAACCCCAGCACGTGCACCCCAGACAACAGGGCAGCGCTCAGCATGAACGGGCTCAGCGCCTCCCCCGCAATAAACAGCGGAACCCAGAGCAGCTGCCCCACCCCGATGGCGTAACCGACACCACCAATCAGCAACATCACTACATAAGCGGATGCCACAGCGCCCGCGACATCTCGCCACGGACTCAGCTCGGCCTGCACTCGAACCAGCCGGCGGAAGGTGACGATTATTGCCGCGGCAACCATGGCTGGCGCAAGCAACACGGAGGCGCCCGGCTCCTTCAACACGTTGAGCGAGAAGATCAGCGCGATGAACCCGAAGACGGCAATGACGGCGGCACCATAGGTGCCAGCCGCCAGAGCCGGAAGGAAGTACGGGTTAGTAGGAGGGACCTGAGGTGGTGGGGCTTGCATACTCTGACCGTCGGTTGGCCTGCTCCAGGTTGAACTGCTCTTGGGCGTCGAGGTTCTTCGCTTTGACCCGACGACCGCGGGCGCTGATGGCGGCACCGGTCCACAGCGAGATCTCGCGGGCGAGCAGGCCTGCGGCGATCACCAGCGGGTTCTCGAGGGCACGGCTGAAGGCGAGTGCAGCCTGGTCGGGGGTGGCAGCGAGGATGTCGCCGAGCAGCAGCAGCGTGAGGATGGTGCCGAAGTACACGAACAGACCCACAAAGAGGCTGCCAAGCACGTAGGCCCACCAGTTGGCGCGGTTGGCGATCACCACGAGCAGTACAAAGCCGACGGCGAAGAGAATGACCGGCACAAAGAAGCTGGTCTGGGTGACAAAGTCGGTGATGGTGCGACCGGTGGACGCGTAGAACAGACCCATAATCGTCGCGGCGAAGAGGATGGCGAAAACGATGGCGGATGTCAGCGCAATAACGATGCCGATGCCGCGGTTGCTCTTTTTGCGGGGAGGAACGGGAGCGTCAACGTAAACAACACGCTGCTGCGGGCGCTCAAACGCCTGCTCGGCGGTGCGGGAGTCCGCCGGGCGGGAGGATTCGCTCGGCCGGGTGTTGTACACCTCGGTCGGGGGTGCCGGTGCCGTCGCCGGCGCTGCAGCAGCAGCTGCCGACGCGGGCACAACCGCGGTAGGAGCCGTCACTACGCGGGGGAAGGCCGCCGTTGGCGATTCCGAGGCAGCGTTCGCGTCGGAGTCAGCGTGGGCGTCCGAGGCAGTGTGCGCGTCGGCGCTAGCGCGCGCATCGGTCGCGCGGGTGGGAAGGTCGGAGACGGGGTAGGCCGCAGTCTGCGCATGGTCGTCGCTGGTGGCATCCGCTGTTCGAATGACGTACTGGGAGCGGTCGACCGGGGTTTCGGCGGTGGGCTCTACCAGCGGAACAGCGTTGTGCTTGTCAGGGTTGTACCGCTCGGCGATGGGGCGTGAACCGGTGTCGCTCGTGGGCTGATCGTCGGAAGTGTTGTTGCTCACCGTATTGCTCCTCGTTCTGCCCACCCTGGGCTGCAGATGGTGTCACTCTAGCAACGGGATCCTCAGCTTCCCTGCTCATTTGCGGGCGTCGCGTTAGGCTCGGTGGATGGGCAAACGTGTCATTCCGGGCTCGCTGGGCCCCATTCGGTGGTTCACGCGGGCCATCCCCGGGGCCGTTCTGGTTGTGGTGGGTCTGCTCTGGGTTGTCGGCTCGCTGGGCGTGCTTTTCACCTCGGCGTTGTGGGAGTACCGCTCTGGCGCGAGCATGCTGTGGCATAGCGATGCTGGGGGCGCGGTTGGATCCGCCATTGTTGGCATTCTGCCGCTACTACTCGGGTGGGGGCTGCTTCGCTCGTCGCGGGCGTTTGTTCCGGATCCGGTTGCGGAAGAGTCGACCTCGCCTGGTGCGGAGCGTTAGGCCCCGCGCAAGGGTTAGGTCGCTGCGCAAGCGTTAGGCGCTTGGGGTTGGTAGCGGCAACCGCACCGTGACAGTGGTTCCTTCGCCGAGGGCGCTGTCGAGGCTGATGTGCCCGCCGTGTGCGTCCACAAATTCTTTGACGATGGACAGCCCCAGCCCAGTGCCCTG
>DASYMY010000220.1:0-1756 GCA_036008825.1 Glaciihabitans sp. | reverse complement strand
CAGGCCTTGGAATGGGTGCGCGACAACATTGCCTCCTTCGGCGGCGACCCCACCCGCGTGACCCTGGCTGGTCGTTCGGCCGGTGGATTTTCGGTCGCCACCCTGATGGCGATGCCCGCAGCCCACGGTCTCTTTTCGCGCGCACTCGTGCAGAGCGGCGCAAGCCCCGCGGTGGTCTCCGCAGAGACCGCCACCGCCGTGACCAAACGATTCTTGCGCGCCGCGAACCTCACCGTGGCGGAGTTGGATGTAGCCCCCCTCGAGGTTCTGCTGCGCGCGCAAGGTGCCATCTGTGACGAGTCATACAACACGCATGACTTCGCCCGAGACGGTTCGGTCACCATGCTGGGTGTGCCGTTCCAACCCATTGTGGAATCCGGCACACTCCCCGTTCATCCAGAGCAAGCTGCGCGTGACGGTTCCACGGCTCGCGTCCCGCTGATCATTGGGTGCACAACGGCGGAATATCTCACCCACGCCACCGTGCACCCCGACCTCGACGACGAGCAGGCGGCCCGCCTGCTGCAGCCGCGGGTAGCACCACTCGGTCTCACCGGCGAACAAATCGTGGCGCGCTATCGCACCGTCTTTCCGGAACATACCGGGAAGGGAATATGGCGCGCGATCGGGGGCGATCTTGTATTTCAGGCACCAACTACACGATTCGCTGACCTTCACGCCCTGCATCAGCCTGTGTTCAAGTATCTCTATGGCGCCATCGAAGGCGATGAGCTTGGTGCCGCCCACGGCGCCGAGGTTGGTGCCGTGTGGCACCGTCCCGACGGGGTCGTCGCGGCCCTCCCCGCCCGGCACCAACCGGCCGACGAAGACTTCGCCCGGCTCATCCACGCCGCATGGGTATCTTTTATCAGCGACGCTGTTCCCGTTGCAGCTGGCGTCGACGAATGGCCGCGCTATAGCGCCACCACCCCCGACATCGTGCGCTTCGCCAACGGCGTCGCAACCGTGTCAAGCGACCCGTTTGCCTTCCGGCCGTCGCTGTGGGAACCGGAATATAGCTCCACGCCCCTGCCCACCGTATAGCTGGCAGGCGGGCCTCACCCGCGGAGAAGGAACTCGACTACTCCGTATCCGTTGGCGATGATGTGCGCCAGAATCACAACCCAGAGGTTGCGATATTTTGACCACATATAGCCGAGCATCAGCCCAAACGAGCCTTGAACAACGATGACCGCGGCGATCTCGACAAGCACACCACTTCCCTGGCGTTCCCCGCCCAAATGCATCAGCGCAAAAAACAGGGAGGCAACAACAATTCCGCCCCACTGACCCAGCAGCGCTTCCAGCCGCGTCTGCAGCCACCACCGGTAGAAGATTTCCTCCCCCACACCCGCCGTCAACGCGGTCAGCGTGGCAACCACAATCAAGAAGATCGGGTCCACTTGACCAAAATCCGTTGCGGGAACCCACGGCGTTACCTTCGATAACACCGTCCACACAGCAACAACTAGCAGCGGCGGCCACCACTGCCACGCCCGGGTTGGCTGCATCACCGATATCGAGCGCGGGTAGACCAGCACAATAATGCCTGGCACCACAATTAGCAGCCCGATTTTTGCGAGAAAATACCACTCCGACCCACTGATATCGGCGATGCCCACCACAACCGGAAATGCCACCGCACACACCAACAACCCCACAATGGTGCGAGTCACGGCGGGGCGATCCACAACGATTGGTGCAGTGTTCGGAGCAAACCACGGCAGTAAGCGGATGACCCCGATGGCGGCAATTG
>DASYMY010000219.1:0-6642 GCA_036008825.1 Glaciihabitans sp. | reverse complement strand
GGGCTCCAACGGCATCAAAGTCATCGCGAACAAGCCCAGCCGTAACTCGAATGAATTGGCCTCCTGGGGTCGCCAAAAACGGAGTACCAGCAGCAACGCGGATGCCTGCCGCCGCGAGCTGCACCACGGCGTTTCTCTCGTCCTCCACCCGCATCCACAGGTTGAGGCCGTCCGAGAGATGGTTGGGGTGGCCGTGCGCTTCAAGCGACATCGACAGAGCGCGTTGGCGGGCACGGTACACCCGCCGGGCGTCGCTGACCTCGTCGATAGTTGCCGCGCTGGTGAGCAGGTCGAACAGAATGGTCTGCAACATCCGCGAGGTCCACCCGGGACCGAGTAGCCGCCGGGCTACGAGCCGGTCGATAAATTGTTGTGGCCCGCCAACAGCGGCAATACGTAAATCTGGGCCGTGTGACTTTGAGAAGCTGCGGATGTGCACCACCCGTTCCGGGAGGTAGCTGCCCAAACTGACTTCGGGGATGGCACTGATTGCACCCGAATGGTCGTCCTCTATAACAATGGTGTTCTCAGCGCCGCGACTGGTGCGGATAAGACGCGCGAGCTCTTTGGCTCGCTCCGGAGTCATCGACACGCCAGATGGGTTGTGGGTACGCGGTTGCAGAACAATGGCGGCGGGGGAGCGAGACAGCGCGCGGGCGAGACCCTCGGGAGTCATCCCATGTTCATCCACGCCCACGGGTAGTCGTTCAACACCGAGATGATCGAGCAGATCGAAAATCGGGGGAAACCCCGGATTCTCGACCACAACACGAGAGCCAAAACGAAGGACAAGGTCTAACGAGCGCGACATCGCGTCCATTGCGCCGTCCACAACCGTGACAGTGTCCACCGGATAGGGCCAATGTGTTCTGAGGTGGGCGTCCAGTTCGGGCAGGATCGGCGAATCCAGATAACTGGCAGTTCCGGCCCGCGACGACACCCGTGACAATGCTGGCCCGATGTTGGGCAGCAGGTCCGGGTCGGGTGTTCCTGTCGACAGATCCAAGCGGGCGCCAGGTTGATCGGCGAGGTTGCGCGACCTCGGCGGAATCCATGTGGTCTGGGCGGCCTGAACGAATGAGCCACTGCGTCCTCGAGAGACGATGAGCCCCACCCCGGCCAGAGCCTGCCACGCATGACTAACGGTGGCAGGACTGACACCCAACTCAGCCGCGAGATCGCGAACCGTTGGCAGGCGGTCGCCGGGCGCGAGATCGCCAGAAGTGATCAGCCGAGCGATGGCACCAGCAATTCCGCTCGGGGTTGCTTCGTCTACCGCGAGGGCTACCGACTTCATTAGAACCCCCGTAGGTTTTACGCCAACGTCACGTGCGGAAACTCAACAGAAATGTTTAGCCCCAATAATAACAAAACATAGTTCACCTTCGGAGGTAAATTCATGACCGTAGTTCGAGCCGCTATTACCCAGACAACCTGGACGGGCGACAAAGAGTCAATGATCGCGAAGCACGAGCAATTTGCCCGTGACGCCGCGGCAGACGGCGCCCAGGTCATCTGCTTCCAGGAACTGTTCTACGGCCCCTACTTCGGGATCACCGAAGATGCCAAATACTACGACTACGCGGAGAGCGCGGACGGACCCATCGTTCAACGATTCGCCGCGCTCGCCAAAGAACTGAACCTGGTGATGGTTCTCCCCATATATGAGGAGGACATGCCGGGTGTGTATTACAACACCGCCGTCGTCGTCGATTCCGACGGCACCATCCTCGGCAAGTACCGCAAACACCACATTCCGCACCTGGAGAAGTTCTACGAGAAGTTCTACTTCCGCCCGGGCAACCTCGGCTACCCGGTCTTTGACACGGCAGTCGGGCCGGTCGGCGTGTACATCTGTTACGACCGTCACTTCCCCGAGGGCTGGCGTGAACTGGGCCTCAACGGAGCCCAAATTGTGTTCAACCCCAACGCCACCAAACCGGGACTGTCGAACCGGTTGTGGGAGATCGAACAGCCCGCCGCGGCAGGTGCCAACGGCTACTTCGTTGCTGCGCCAAACCGTGTGGGCACCGAAGACAACGAATACGGCGACCTCGCCGTTACCTTTTACGGCAACAGCCAGTTTGTTGACCCGCAGGGCAACATCATCGGCGAGTACGGCAGCGGTGAAACCGAGGAGGTTGTTATCCGCGACCTTGACCTCGACATGATTCGCCAGGTGCGCAACAACTGGCAGTTCTACCGCGACCGTCGCCCCGAGTCCTACACCTCCATCCCGAAGCCCTAACCCCCGATTCGCCTCACTGCTGCAAGGGAGTAACTCCATGAAGACGCTGATCAAAAACGGAACAGTTGTGAATGCAACGGGCACGGCTACGGCCGATGTGCTGATCGACGGGGAAACCGTCGCCGCGGTACTGGCTCCTGGCTCTACCCTGCTGGGGTTCGATCTGGAGGCAAACGTCGACACCGTTATCAACGCGGCGGGAAAGTACGTAATCCCCGGCGGGATTGACGCCCACACGCACATGCAAATGCCGTTCGGCGGCACGGAAGCCTCCGACACGTTCGAAACCGGCACCCGGGCAGCCGCACACGGTGGCACAACCAGCATTGTCGATTTTGTGGTGCAGTACGCAGGGGAGAACATCCTCGACCAGTACAAGCTGTGGCACGAGAAGGCGGCCAGCAACTGCGCGATCGACTACGGCTTCCACCAGATTCTCAGTGACGTGCAGGACTCGTCGTTAGACGCCATGGACGAACTTATTGAGGAGGGCGTCTCGAGTTTTAAACTCTTTATGGCGTACAAAGGCGTGTTCCTCTCCGACGACGGCCAAATCGTCAAGGCCATGCAGAAAGCAGCCACCAACGGTGGACTCATGATGATGCACGCCGAGAATGGCAGCGTTATTGACCTTCTTGTTCAGCAGTCCATCGCCGCCGGAAACACCTCGCCGTACTATCACGGCCTGACCCGACCCTGGCAGGCGGAAGAAGAAGCTACCCACCGAGCGATTATGCTCGCCAACCTCACCGGTGCACCGCTCTACGTTGTGCACGTCAGTGCCAAACAGGCTGTTGAGCAGATCGCGATTGCCCGCGACCGCGGTCAGAACGTGTTTGGGGAGACCTGCCCGCAGTACCTATATCTCTCGCTAGAGGATCAACTTGGCGCCAGCAGCGAGCAATGGGGAGACTTCGAGGGCGCCAAATGGGTGTGTTCCACCCCGCTGCGTTCCAAAGCCGAAGGCCACCAGCACCACATGTGGCAGGCGCTTCGAACCAACGACATTCAGATGGTGTCCACCGATCACTGCCCCTTCTGCATGAAGGGTCAAAAAGACATGGGAATCGGAAACTTCTCCAAAATCCCCAACGGGATTGGCTCTGTCGAGCACCGCATGGACCTGATCTATCAGGGCGTTGTTGACGGAAACATCTCGCTGGAACGGTGGGTAGAGGTGACCTCAACCACCCCGGCCCGCATGTTTGGGATGTACGGCAAAAAGGGTGTTATCCAACCTGGCGCTGACGGGGACGTCGTTATCTACGACCCCAAGGGTCACACCTCCATTGGTCTGGAAAAAACGCACCACATGAACATGGACTACTCCGCATGGGAGGGCTACGAGATCGACGGACATGTCGACACGGTTCTTTCCCGCGGCAAAGTCATCGTGGATAACAACTACTACCTCGGCGCGAAAGGCGACGGCAAGTACTTCAAACGCGGTTTGTCGCAGTACCTGATCTAAGCGTCCCCACCCCGCCAGACAAAGGAATCACCATGGATTTTGGAGCAGTACTCCAGACGAACCCACCCGCGTCGCGTACGGTGGCTCTCGCCAAACTCGCCGAACAGCACGGGTTCAGTCACGTGTGGACGTTCGACTCGCACCTGCTCTGGCAGGAACCGTACGTTATTTACAGTCAGATCCTCGCTGAAACCCGGCGCATCACGGTTGGCCCCATGGTGACCAACCCGGCAACACGCGATTGGACCGTCACCGCATCCACCTACGCCACTCTCAATGAGATGTATGGCAACCGCACCATCTGCGGGATCGGTCGAGGAGACTCTGCTGTCCGCGTGGCCAACGGTAAACCCACCACACTCAAAGCCCTCCGTGAGTCGATCCATGTCATCCGGGAGCTCGCCAACTCCCGCTCGGTGGAATACAACGGAGCTCAGCTTCAATTCCCGTGGAGCGTTGGTTCCAAACTCGACATGTGGGTGGCTGCCTATGGCCCGCTTGCGCTGAAACTCACCGGTGAGGTCGGCGACGGTTTTATTCTCCAACTGGCCGATTTGGACATTGCAAAGTGGATGATCCAAACCGTCAGAGATGCGGCGGATGACGCAGGGCGCGACCCCATGTCGATTAAATTCTGTGTGGCCGCGCCAATGTACATCGGCGACGACTGGGCGCACATGCGCGAGCAGAACCGGTGGTTCGGGGGAATGGTCGGCAACCATGTCGCCGACATTGTCGCGAAATACGGCACCGATGGGTCGGTACCCACAGCGCTCACCGACTACATCAAAGGACGCGAAGATTACGACTATAACGAGCACGGTCGTGCGGGCAACACACACACCACTTTTGTGCCGGACGAAATTGTTGACCGGTTCTGTGTTCTTGGCACAGCCGAGGAACACATCGAGAAGCTTCACGCGCTGAAAGCCATTGGTGTTGACCAATTCGCCGGGTATCTGCAGCACGACAACAAAGAGGAGACCTTGCGGGTCTACGGCGAAACCGTGATCCCCGCACTCCGCGACCACATCACGGCCAAAGCATGACCGCCGCGCTCACGACCCGCAGCCTACGCGCGAAGTCGCTGAGCGCGCGCGTGCGCCCCTTCCTCTTGGGCATCGTCTCGGTCGTTCTCCTCGCGGTGATCTGGGAGTTGTACAAATTTTTGGGACCCGCTGACGGGTTCTCCATCGGGAAGCTCAGGGTGCTTCCCCGAACGACTGACCTTGCGATGCCGCACGTGTGGGACATGGTTGAACGGCTGGGCGGTCCACTGACCGGAGCAAGCAACGCCATCCCGCTCTGGCTGGCCGTCCTTCAGGCGGCCGCAATGAGCCTCGGCATCGCCGCGATCGGCTGGACGATTGGCCTGGTTGTGGGGTTCACTCTCGCCGTGTTGATGCAACGGTTCCGCATCGCGGAATCCGCCGTACTGCCCCTGGTGATTCTGAGCCAGACAGTGCCCTTGATTGCCCTCGCCCCCGTGGTGCGGGTCTGGGGATCCCGGCTGGAATTCGGGTCGTTCGAATGGGAAAGCTGGATGTCGGTGGCCGTTATCGCGTCGTACCTGGCGTTCTTTCCCATCGCCGTTGGGGCGTTGCGGGGGCTGCAATCACCCGATTTGATCCACGAAGAACTGATGCGTTCCTACGCAGCAGGGTGGTGGCAAACACTCATCCGACTGCGCCTGCCCGCGAGCGTTCCGTACCTACTACCCGCCCTCGGCCTCGGAGCTGCCAATGCTGTTATTGGCACCGTTGTCGCAGAAGTCTCCACCGGCCTGAGTGGCGGCATCGGACGGATGATTCTCGACTTCGCCAACTTCGCCTCGAGCGACCCCGCGAAGCCGTGGGCCCCTATATTTGGCGCCATCCTCCTCGGGTTGGTGGCTGCCGGTCTCGTCTCACTACTGGGTCTCGCTTTGGGACGCTATCGCCGCGCGGAGGTAAACCGATGACTCACACGCCCCACACCACCGTCGAGACATCGTCGCCCGCAACAAGCGTTGCCGTCGATGTTCGCAACGTGTCTCGAATATTCGAGGGCAAGAAGTCGAGCATCACCGCCCTCGACGGCATTGATCTGACCATTCAGGCGGGAGAGTTCGTCTCCCTGATTGGCCCATCGGGGTGCGGCAAGAGCACACTGCTGCGTTTGATCGCCGACCTCGACCAACCCACCGCCGGCGACATTCACGTTTTCGGAATGCCTGCCGCAAAAGCGCGAATCCAACAAAAATACGGCATCGCCTTCCAGCAAGCCGGGCTGCTGCCCTGGCGCACTGTCGCGGGCAACATCGCCCTGCCGCTTGAGCTGCACAAGGCCCCAAAGGCTGTGGCATCCGCTCGTGTTGATGAGCTCATTGAGTTGGTGGGGTTGGGCGAGTTTGCCAGCAGTTACCCCGACCAGTTGTCGGGTGGGATGCAGCAACGTGTCGCTATCGCCCGCTCCCTGGCCGAGAAACCCGACCTGTTGTTGATGGACGAACCGTTCGGCGCACTCGATGAGATGACGCGTGAGCGGATGCAGGCGGAGCTACTCCGAATCGCCGCTGAGTCTGGTGCCGCGGTGGTGTTTGTCACTCACTCCATTCCTGAGGCCGTGTTCCTCTCCGACAGGGTCGTGGTGATGTCTCCGCGGCCGGGGCGGATCACCGGCATAGTGCCGGTCGCGCTGTCCCGTGCGGCCACTACAAACGCGGAAGCTCTGCGAGAGCAATCCGACTTCTTCGCCGCGGTCACCGCGGTGCGCGAAGAACTTCACGGTGTGCCGGCGGCACCCACCGCCAGGGGAGTGGACCTGCGATGAAAGCTGCCGTCTCGACCACCGTTCACAAGGTTCTCCCGCCCATTGTGTTGTTGGTCGTTTTGCTGGCCGTCTGGCAGATCGCCACCGTTGTTGGTGAGATTCCTGCCTTTCT
>DASYMY010000218.1:0-1842 GCA_036008825.1 Glaciihabitans sp. | reverse complement strand
GCCGATGCCGAAGAAGGAACCGGTTGGCGGATTGACTACCACAGCGCCGCAAGCACCGGTGAATGTTACGGCCGGAGAGTAGTTGACGATCGTCCCGCAAGTTCCAGGTGGGATCGTGATACTGGCGGGCGCTGTGATGGTGCAGGTTTGCGAGTTACAGACATAGCTGGAACCGTTAACTGCGATGGTATCGATTCGCACTCCCGCCGCACCCGAGGCCACGGCGCTACTGTCAGTTCCTACTCGCCATCTCAATTTGATCGGTTGGCCGTTAGCAGCAGCCGGCAGGTTGATGGTTGAAGTGATGTAAGTGGGAGCCGCCGTCGTACCGCCGGAGAGTCCACTCCAGGCCGGTCGGCCGGCAAGCGGATTACCAAAGGTGGCATCGATAGTGCGAGTGTAGCCACCAGCGGTGAACGCGTTTCCACCCGTCGTAATGTCGTTAAAAGCACCGCCGTTGATGCTTATCTCCAGCACCATGCCGTCGAAGCCTCTGGTTGGCGTCACGCCGCTGGCCTCCATGTTGAAGAGGTTCCGGAAGGTTAGCTGCCCACCGGCCGCCGGCACGTTGATGGTCGGCGTGTCGAGCGTCGTGTTCCCGATGTTGCTCACATCAGGCGCAAAGGCGTCGTTGGGGGCGCTGCTAGGATTGGTAGCCGAAGTCACCCAGGCTACCTCGACGCCGGTAAAGGCTGTACTCCAGCCGGCGGGAAGTGCGGGAGCCACGACTCCGTCGAAATTCTCGCTAAAGATGCTGTTAATGGTTAGCGCTCCCAGAGTCATCGTGAAAGTGACGTTACCGAGGTTACCAGCGCCATCCTGAAGCGCCAGCGTCAGCGTGATGTTGCTGCCGCAGGTTCCCTGGGCAGTAAATGTAAAAGGTCTCGTAGCTGTGCCGCCACTGGCCGCGAGCACACCGTAGTTCTGCGGACCGCTGGGACCACTTACGCCGCCGGTCGGTTGTAGCGTAGCCACGAGATTCGTCGTGGGATTGCCGCCGAGATTTATGAGCGACAGGTCGACGGTCACCGTCTCTTCAGGATCCGCTGCATTATTTGCGGGACTAATGCTTTCTGCCGTAATCACCGGTGGCGGAGAAGCATTGATCAAGGCGCCGCAGCATACGCTCCGTTTGTTCAGCTCGAGTTTGACGCAGCCGACAGTTCCGGAGTCAAGGTTAGCGGTGTCAACGATGTGCAACTTCCAGGTCCCATTGGAGGGTTTCCCATTGAGAGCGCTTAACGGTGATTCTGGTCTGAAAGACGCTGCGAACGGCGCCGCCCCTGCCGAAACCGCGGTGGCCGCCTGATCGTCGATGAACGTCGGTACGCCGGCGCAGCTGTTGGGTCCGGTACCGAAATTGGCGCCACTACTGCCGCGGTTGGTCACAAGTGGAATGCTGGTGCTGTCTGGATGAACGAGACTTATCCGCAAGTCACCATCGAAAGTATGATTGATGCGGAAGCTGACATTGACATCTGAGAGTGTCATTACGTCAGCCACACTTATGGGAATATCTACACCCGTTGGCAGATTATCCGGGATCGCAACGGCAATATCGCCGCTACTGTAGTTATTGACCGCGATGGTGCCGGTGGTGAAATTGTAAGTGACGGTGCCTAAATTAGTGGGGCCATCCTGCAGTTGCAGACTGATAACAATCGGAGCGCCGCAGAGGAGATTGCCGGCAGTGAAAGTGAAAGACCGGAAAACTGTGGCGCCGCCGGCGACCACTACTCCGTAATTCTGTGGGCCACTCGGACTGATGACGCCGCCGGTGGCTTGCAAGGTGCCGACCAGGTTCGCTGTGTTGAGCGTCCCGGTGTTCTTAACCCCGAGGCT
>DASYMY010000217.1:0-21935 GCA_036008825.1 Glaciihabitans sp. | reverse complement strand
CGCGTTCCACCCTCAGGTTCACCGCTTTCAGCGCCTGCACTTCGGGTGGCCCAGGAAAGGAGCGGGTAACGTTCACCAGTTCAACAACGGGCGGGGCAATCTCCGCCGCCGGTTCAAGCGCTACCGTCGGAAGGGTCAGGTCGGTCACCGGCCAACCACAACCAAATCGCCAGCGCTCAGCGGTTCTTCCACCGCGCTGACCTCCACAAAACCTTCGGCAGCCAGCCCGGTAGAGACCTCAACCAGTCGGGTTTCCAAACCCTCCCCCGTGCTGATCTCCACCCGGGATTCCCCGCCGGCTCCGGCGGTGAGTGCCGCAAGCGGCACCGCCAGCACGTCACCCTCGGTAGAACTAACGGGGATGGTGACCCGCACGTTGCTGCCCTGAATGGCCTGCAACTGTTCGGGGGTCATCTCGTCCGGCGTCAGCAGAACGGTGAACCGACCAGTGGTGTCAGTTTGCCCCGCCTCGGTCTCGGCGGGCGCAACGGAGCTGACGGTGGCGCCCAGCTCGGTGTCATCCGGCATCGCCATCACCGCGCGTACCCCTTCGGTAAGAAGTTCAGCATCTGCCTGAGCAGCGGAGGCAGAGACCACCAGGGTGGCCCCGGAGACCCGCATTACCGGTCCATCCACAATGGACCCGCGGCTGACCGTAATCTCATCCACACGACGAGGAAGTCCCGGCATAAACAGTACTTCGCTGGAGGGAAGCCGGGTCAGAGTGGTTTCACGGGCCTGGGCCAGCTGCGTTTCGGCATCCGCTAATTGTTGTTGCGCTGCGGTGACTCCGGCCTGCTCAAGCGAGGTGTCGGCCGGAGCCAACGCGCTGTCCCGGCGAGCGTAAGCCAGCTTGAGGGCGTCGTCGGCATCGGCAATTGCTGCGCCGTCACCCTGGGCTTTCGCTGCGGCGAGCAAACGCTGAGCGCTGCGCACCATGTTGTCTTGCTCGACGTACTCAACGGCAGCCGGTGGGGCTTTCGCCGCGTCCAACGCTGCTTGCGCAGTGACGATGGACTGGCGTGCGCTTTGTACGGCGGAATTTGCCGAGTCCACCAGCGATTGGGCGTCCTCTCCCGCAGTGGGAGCTGGGTAGCCAATCCGGTCGTAGAGGGCGTCCACTCCGGCAGCTGTCGCCGCGTCATAAATATCGGATGCCGCATCCCCCGGGCTAATCCCCAGCGCGGTCAGCGCGGCTTTCAGCTGCAGAACGTCTGGTCCAGACACCCCCACCTGCAGGGTGCGGTAGACGGGTAGATCTCCGGGGAGCACAACAACGGGGCGCCCTGCAACCTCGAGGGCGATGCTTGCCGCATCGAGCAGCGCAGCAACTTCGGGTACCTGACCGGTCACAACGGCGGGTCCGCCCAGATCGCCGGTTTCGAGTTTCACTTCGACGGAGTCGGCGTAGGCAACGTCTCCGCGGATGGTGACGTCATTGCTGAGGCTGCGGCTTTCGACCGGAACGGTGATCAGCCCGGGAGTTGGCCCTTCAGCATCGGCTGCGGCCTGGCCGGGCGAGACAATAAAGCGTCCCAACCCCAAACCGGTGACGAGGGCAACCACGGCGACAAGCGCCATCACCCAGATCACTTTGTTGCCACGAAAAATGCGTCCCCAGCCCTGGCTGAGCGAGCCGCGGCGTCGTGGTGATGAGGTGGCGTCGACCGGTTCAGTCGTTGCGGTACCGAGCAGCATCTCTGTGGAGAGCTGCTGCGTCTCATCGCCCGTGGCGGAGGCATCCGCCCCTGATTGTGGTGATTGTGGTGTGGACTTACCGAACCCTCGCACTAGCCGTTGCTGCTATCGATATCGGCCAGCAGGGCGTCGAGCTCAGCTTTGTGATCAGCAACAAATTGTTCTTCGATCTCAAACTGCACTTCGAGGGTTTTGTTGGTGTAGTCCGTCTCCTCGGCACAACGGAAGTCGGCGAGCGCCACCTCAATCTCGGTCTCGCGAACGGCGGCGAGTTGCTCGTCGGTGGGGCCCGCTTCTTCGAGGTTCTCGTAAAGGGCGTTGCTCTCGTCGTTCACAAAGTTCATGGCGTCTTGCTTGGTGGTGAAATCGGGGTATCCGGCGTCGGCCATACAGGCAGCCCACTCGGCGTCGAGTTTTGCAACGGTGGGGTTGCTCATAACGTCGTCGTACATGGTGGTCATGGCATCAATGAGGGGCTTGTGCTCGTCTTCGCTGTACGGATCGTCGCCCTGTATTTCGTGCTGAGCAGCACCCTGGCAGCCGGCGGTTTCCCAGTTGTACTCGTACGAGCCGTCTTCGCTCATTTCCGCATCGTCTTGCGAGCCGTAGAGCACCTCGTAGTAGGCCGTCTGTTCACTCTCGGACAGCCCCTCTATGTACGACTGGTTGGGGTCGACGTAGTTTTCGGCCTCTTCATTGCCTTGTTCAATTTCCTCGGGAGACATCGACATGCCGTACCCGTTGGAGGCCACCCACTCTTCGGTGTCGCGATCCTCGTCTTCCTCGACGAAGGTTGTGTACTGGCTTTGGTCGACCGGAATGTACTCGAAGCCCTCCCCCGACATACACGCAGCGACAAGTTCTTCGACCTCCATCTGCTGCTTCTCCCAGTCGACCTCATCCTGGCCGCTGTACACGGACTCCATGTACACCGCCAGCGGGCTCTCCATGGGGTCAAGCTCTTCGGCCTCAGCCGCCGAAGAACAACCGGCAAGAACAACAGAGGCAAGCGCGAAACTCACCAGGAGTGGCAGGGGACGACGGAACATTTTTCTCCTCGAACAAGCGGCAACAACATCAGGGGTACATCCACAGGGGAAATAAAGCGCCCCCACAGCTAATTCCAAAATATTGCTGCGTAGAGAAATCCTCATCCACCTACAGGATGATATTGCCGTACCACTTCAGGCCCACACAATGGCTCTTCGATAACGAATCAATGAACGAGCGGATGCCTCTACCCGCCGGCAAACGGCGGCAGTACGTCGACGGTCGCACCCAGCGCCCGGTTGTTGTCGCGGCTGACCACACCGTCGACCAGAAACGACCCGAGTGTCAGTACCCGCACCATGGCTGGCCCATACTTTTCGCCCAGAATGGCGCGGAGTTCACCCACCGTTGCAACCGCGGGAAGCGTTTCTTCTTCACACCCTGCCGCCTCGGCTGCCGCGGCGAAATAGCGCACCTGCACCGTGCGTGTCTTCTCGTCAGCCACCGATGGCTCCCATACTGCGCTCGGGGCGAATGAAGTCGTCCGCGTTGATGTTGTGCCCGGCCTGTTTGCCCCACATTGCCGCGCGCCACCAGTTGGCTATTTCGGTGTCATCCGCCCCACCGCGCAGTAGTTGACGGAGGTCGGTTTCGTCGTCGCCAAAAAGGCAGGAGCGCACGGTGCCCTCGGCGGTGAGGCGGGTGCGGTCGCAGTCGGCGCAGAACGAACGGGTGACCGAGGCGATGATGCCAACGGTTCCGGGTCCGCCACCCACCAACCATTCTTCGGCTGGCGCTGCGGGGTCTTCGCGGTGAGGTGCGGTGAGCTCGAAGCGGGTGCTCAGCACTTCGAGCAGCTCGGCGGCGTCGACCATGTTGTCGCGGGCCCACGCCTCATCGGCGTCGAGGGGCATCTGCTCGATAAAACGCAACCGGCAACCGTTCGCCAATGACCATTCGAGCAGGTCGACAGCTCCGCCGAGTGTGTCCCGCATCAGGACGGCGTTGATTTTCAGCGGGGTCAGGCCGGCGGCGTGGGCGGCGTGGATACCCGCAAAAACGGCGGGCAGACGGTCGCGACGGGTCAGGCGCGCGTAGTGGTCGCGGTCAACGGTGTCGAGAGAGATGTTGATGCGGTTAAGGCCTGCGCCGACGAGGGCAACAACCCGTTTGTCCAGGCCAATCCCGTTGGTGGTCATCGAGATGGAGGCGCCCTGGCCCACCTCCGCACTACGCGCAATGATTTCCACCAGGTCGGGGCGCATCAGCGGCTCGCCCCCGGTGAATCGCACATCGTGCACACCCAGGTCGCGCACGGCAATACCCACCAGGCGACCAATCTCCGTGGCAGTCAACAGATCGTCCCGGTGGATGGGCGGCAGGCCTTCCTCCGGCATGCAGTACGTGCACCGCAGCGAACACTTCTCGGTGATCGACACACGCAAATCGCGGGCGACGCGACCGAATTGGTCGAGCAACCCTGCGGTGTCGGGACGCCCGTGCATCGACGGCATCCTTGCGGGATCTCGGCGGATACCGGGAATACCCAATTCGAGACGTGTCATAAAATCACCCTATGCGACAGGCCGTCGCTGCGTGTGCGATTCGCTAGTGTGAAGGTACTTGTGAGGAGAGCCAGATGGCAGTGATTTCGCGTGGCTTTTTCGGCCGGCGCCGGGAAAATGACCCCGACCTTCCGCCCGGGCAGTATCTGACAGAAGATTTCCCCGTGCTGTCGGCCGGGCCCACCCCCGACATCGACACCAACGACTGGGTGTTCAGCATCCAAACCGAGTCCGGTGATGTACACGCCTGGAACTGGGAACAGTTCATGGCGCTGCCCACTGAAGAGGTCACCACCGACATTCACTGCGTCACCCGCTGGTCCAAATTGGGTACCAGCTGGCGTGGGGTGTCTCTCGACACCCTCTTTGCCGGGGTCGATACCACCAACGCCTACGTCATGGCGCACGCGTATGGCGGGTACACCACCAACTTTCCGCTGGAAGACATTCTCGGCGGCAAAGCCTGGATCACCTTTGAATTTGACGGTGAACCGCTCGCCCCCGCGCACGGCGGCCCGGCCCGCATGATCATTCCGCACCTCTACTTCTGGAAGAGCACAAAGTGGATCCGTGGCCTGCGGATGATGGAAAAAGACGACCCCGGGTTCTGGGAGCAGAACGGGTACAACACCTACGGTGACCCCTGGCGCGAACAGCGCTACTGGTGAGTGGGGTGTGGCACGTGGGCGAGGTTGTGGAGTCGGTCATCCTGACTCCCAGCGCCCGCGGAATCATCCTCGACGTGCCCAACTGGCCGGGCAACGTTGCCGGTCAGCACGTTGATCTGCGCTTGACGGCCGAGGACGGCTATCAGGCGGTGCGGTCGTACTCACTCGCCACCGCGGGGGATGCTCAGCGGATTGAGTTGGCCGTTGACCGGTTCCCTGACGGTGAAGTCTCGCCATACCTGGTGGACGAGCTACGCGCGGGCGACCAATTGGAGTTGCGCGGCCCTCTCGGCGCGTGGTTTGTCTGGACCCCGGAGAACACCCAGCCGGTTCAACTGATCGGGGGCGGCTCGGGCATTGTGCCGCTGATGGCGATGATCCGGAGCCATGCGGCATCCGCCTCTCCCGTTTTGTTCAAGCTCCTGTATTCGGTGCGCGGACCGCGGGATGTGTTTTACGCGGACGAGCTGCGCGAGCTTGCGGCGGCCTCCGCCGCCTCGGGTAACCCCACGCTGGAAGTCACCATTGTGTACACAAGGTTGGCTCCCCCTGAGTGGCCAGTCGCCCCGGGCCGGCTGACCCGTGAAGTGCTTGAGGCGCAAACGGTGCCCGCCTCTCTCACACCCGACGTCTTCGTGTGTGGGCCAACCGGTTTTGTCGAAGCGGTCGCCACCTGGCTGGTTGACCTCGGCCACGACGCCGACCTAGTGCGCACCGAGAGGTTTGGCGGCGACTAATGAGCAATCACGTTGACGGTAACGCCCTGGCAGGTCCCCTGTCTGAACTGTTTCGCGTCGACGTGACTTCTGCGGAAGGCTCCTGCGCCGGGTGTGGTGATACTGCCGTGTTGGCCTGCGCTTTGGTCTACCCCGACCCCATGGGTTTTGTTGCCCGCTGCCGGTCGTGCGATGCCGTGCTGCTGACCCTCGTACTGCCGGGTGACAACAGCGAACACGGTTGGGTGGAGCTGAACGGATTCGCCCGGCTACGCATCGAAGCCTGAACGGGTTCGAATACCGTCGCAGACCAGATACACCCAGCCGAGAATGCCGAGTAGGCAGATCCGTTCGGCTAGTCCCAACACCTGCGGCACCCAAACAATGGAGACCGCCAGCGCGGCAAGCCCGCCCGCTGCCACAATCAGCATCACAACCGCGCGGCGGTACACCGGCCTCCAGTCGGCCGAGTCGCTGATCGCCTCACGGCGCAGCCACAGCGTGAGCAGCACAAAGCTGGCAAGGGCGGCGACAAAGCCGACGGTCGCCAACACCAGGTGCACCGTGCCGGTGGGGGTGACTGCGAGCGCCCCGTGGCCGTCTGCTGACGTTGACGGGTCAGCGACATCCGTTGGGAAAAAGGCGAGCAACCCTGACAGGGTGCCGGCGAGCCCCAACAGCACAAGGCCAACCGTGCGCACCGAGCTGGGGCTGCCGCTGAGTCGGATGGCGGCGATCGCGCAGAAGCTGAGCACCGCCCGACCGAGGAAGTTGAGGTTCATGATCCAGCCGTATGGACCAACGGCGAGGTTGCTTTCGGCCTCGCTGATGGGGCTGTAGTACGGCGGAAGAAATTGAAGGACCACGTCAACCGCGATGTAGAGCAGCACACCGATCTGCGCGGCGATGGCATACCTACGGCGCACTCGGCGGCGCGCAATGCGGCGTGTGGTGCGCTCCATACCCGTAAGCCTGGCATGCTCGCTGCGCCTCACCCGCCGGGTTCGCTCAGTCCGGCGCCCGGCGTGTACAAAACGAAGGACAATTGTGCCCGCGAGAGCCGATTGAGCGCATTCACGTCCGCTGCACGCCGGATCTCCTTCAAATTGTGCGAAGGACAAAGGTCGACAATCGGGTACCGGTTCGAACGACGCCAGTGAATGTGATGGACTCAAGGAGTGAACACCACTTTCTCCAGCTACGCGGCCATCGGCGACAGTTTCACGGAGGGCGTCGGCGACGAACTGCCCGACGGTACGGTGCGCGGCTGGGCTGACCTGGTGGCTCTCGGCCTCGCGCTGGCCTCCCCCGAACCTGTCGGATACGCGAACCTGGCCATTCGCGGCCGACTGCTGGGGCCCATCATCGCCGAACAACTGGACGCAGCAATCGCGCTTCGCCCGGCACTGCTCAGCATCAACGGCGGTGGCAACGACATTATGCGACCCAGGGTGTCGATCGCCGCGATCACCGATCAATTGGAAGCCGCAGTGGACAAGGCCACCGCCGCGGGCATCCACGTGGTCCTCACCAGCGGTGGCAATCCCACCCGGCACCTACCGCTGGGCTCCTTTATCGAAGCCCGCGGAAACGCACTTGCCACCGCAATCGCTGAACGCCTCCCCAAGACGAACGTGACGTTCGTTGACAACTGGGCGGATTCCGAACTGGCTGATGCCCGGTTCTGGTCCCAAGACAAATTGCACCTCAACTCTCGCGGGCACGAACGGGTCGCCAGCAACATCCTGGCTGCGTTAGGTGTGCCGCTGCCGCCCGCCGCCGCCGAGCACAACGCCATCCCCACCCAACGTACGGCCGCATACTGGCGCCAATACGTTCTTCCGTGGATTGGCCGTCGTGTTACAGGCCGCTCATCCGGCGACAACCGGGTGCCCAAGTTCGCGACACTGCAGCCGGTACAACTGCCGCACCGCTAACTTCAGGCTGTTGGCGCTCGGTGGCGCCGTTTTGAGGTCGCACTTTGGTCACACGGAATGGTTGGGTAATCGCGCCCCGCCGAATGTATGAGGCCTGAGCCCCGTAAGCAACGAGTCGCGATCCGAGTCGAAGCTGCTGGCAGTGAAAACCGGCGCCCCAGACCCGCGCCTAGCGCTCAGCGGTTGTCAACGGCTATCGCTCGCCCTCGGTGGACCATACGATCTGCTTGGGCTGTAACCCAGGAGGCTTCCCGATGTCCGAACACCTCCACATCCCGCTCCGGTCCTCCGTGGCGGGCACGCAGTATGCAGGCTGGGCTCCTCGCGCCGTCGCGATGAGTGGGCTCGGCCAGCGCACGTTGCCCGACCAACGCATCCCGGTCGGCGGCGACGCGCAACTGCACGCCGACGTTTACCTCCCCAGCCAGACGGGCCGCTATCCCGCCGTGATCTCCTTCGGCGCGTACAGCACCGAGCAGCACACCGCCGGCATCCCGACCGGCTCGAACGAGATCGGCTCTCCGCCCGTGTTCACGGACCGCGGCTATGCGCCCGTAATCATTGAGCGTCGCGGTATGGGGCGCTCGAGCGGCGAGCAAGTGCCGTTCTTTGACTCACAGGACACCGACGACCACGAGAAGGCCATCGCCTGGGCCGCCGAACAGCCGTGGTGCGACGGCGATGTGGTGCTCTTCGGCACCTCGTACTACGGCATGACCCAGCCCATGGTCGCTGCCCGCAAACCACCTGCCCTGAGGGCGTTCTTCGCCAACGAGATCTGTACCGACCTTTACCGGCACCTGATCGCGTTCGGCGGGGTGCCCGCGATCTACTTCTTCGACCTGTGGATGGGCGCCAACTTTACCGAGGCGAACGACAACCGCCGGCTCGCACCTGACGCACGCGCTGCGATCAGCCACATCACGAACGGGCCACTGCACGGACTGCTTGAGAAGGCGGTGCACCACAACGTCGATCGCATGTTCCGCTCC
The DNA here is from genome assembly GCA_036008825.1 of Glaciihabitans sp. Taxonomy (GTDB): domain Bacteria; phylum Actinomycetota; class Actinomycetes; order Actinomycetales; family Microbacteriaceae; genus Glaciihabitans. The sequence goes on along the minus strand of DASYMY010000217.1, from coordinate 13,369 downwards.
TTCATGTCGGCGACGCCCGTGGAGCAGGTGCGTGAGCTCTACGCCCAATGGCTTTTTGACGCCAAAACTCGCGACCACCCCAGCATCCCCGAAGGGCCCTCCAATCACGTCGCTTGCATCGACGTACCTCACGTCGCTTGCATCGACGTACCCTTCGTCACGGTGCAGAATCTGGGGTACTTCAACTTGCATCAGTTCGGCAGCTATGACCTGTTCGAGAACGCAGGCACGCCCGCCGGACAGAAATGGCTTATCCTCGCCCAACCGGCCTACGATCTCCCGGTCTACTCCTGGGAAGGAGAAGCCCTCGCTTTCTTTGACCATGTGCTCCACGGGACCGACAACGGATACGCGAAGCAGTCAGCCGTGCGCTACTGGGTCGACGGCGCCAACGAATTTTCCACCGCAACTGACTTCCCACTTCCCGAAGCCACACCACTTCGTCTGCACCTCGGATCAGCAGGAGCGGATGCCGCCATGTCCGGCCTCCTCCTGTCGACGGAGCCGACCGCCGCTGGCTCAAACGCCTGGGCAGCTGTGCCTATCGGAGTGCCCGTCCTCGGTGGCCTCGACGAGGTCGCGAACCAGACCCTCAGCTTCCGGTTCGCCGCCGAGGAGACGCTCGAACTGACCGGCCCGGTCACAATGAATCTGTCTTTCTCCTGCAACGAGATCGACTCCTACGTGATCGCCCGTCTCTCCCGCATCGACGGCAATGGCGATCGCCATCAGCTCTCGATGGGCGCGATCCGGCCCGCAGCTCGCCGCATCGACGAAGACCGCAGCACGTCTACCGAGATCGCGATCGACTCGAGTATCCGCGAGCCTCTGCGGCCCGGCGAAGCGGTCACGCTCCGCTTCAGCCTCACACCGGCTCCCGTCCTTCTGAAAACCGGGGAGTCACTACAGCTCGACATCGGCAGCCGCACGGATCTTCTGCGCGAGAGCCCATCCCACGGCTACGCGCAGTTCGATCTCCCCGTTCCGCCTTACCTCTCACGAAACACCGTGCACTACGGAGGCGCAAGCTGGATCGACGTAGAGCTCGTGGATCGCCCGTCGACATGACGGCCGGTGACGCCGCAGGGCAGGTGCAACAGCCCCAACACAAACAACGGCCGTGCTCTCACCTTGTGGGTGGGAGCACGGCCGTTGGGCTTGGTAAACCAGATCACACAATGACAGCGGATGCCGCGGTCCGCGGCATCCACTTGGTCATTTAGCGGGCTGCTGAGCCGTCCGTGTAGTCAGCGTCCTGCTGCTTCCAGGCGAACAGAGCGCGGAGCTCCTTACCGGTGGCCTCGATCGGGTGCTGGGCACCCTTTTCGCGGAGGGCCAGGAACTCGGTGCCGCCGTTGTCCTGGTCAGCGATGAAGCGCTCGGCGAATGCACCGTTCTGGATGTCGGCGAGAACGGCCTGCATGTTCTCCTTGACCTCGGGGGTGATCACGCGGGGGCCGGAGACGTAGTCGCCGTACTCAGCGGTGTCGGAGACGCTCCAACGCTGCTTGGCGATTCCACCCTCCCACATCAGGTCAACAATGAGCTTGAGCTCGTGGAGTACCTCGAAGTAGGCGATCTGCGGCTGGTAGCCAGCCTCGGTGAGGGTTTCGAAGCCGTACTGAACGAGCTGCGAGACACCACCACAGAGCACGGCCTGCTCGCCGAACAGGTCGGTTTCGGTTTCCTCGGTGAAGGTGGTTTTGATGCCACCGGCACGAAGGCCTCCGATTGCTTTGGAGTACGACCAGGCGAGGTCCCAGGCTGCGCCGGTGGCGTCCTGCTCAACGGCGACGATGACGGGAACGCCACGGCCAGCCTCGTACTCGCGGCGCACGGTGTGACCCGGTCCCTTGGGGGCAACGAGCAGCACGTCAACACCGGCGGGGGCGGTGATGTAGCCGTAGCGAATGTTGAAGCCGTGACCGAAGACGAGAGCCTTACCTTCGGAGAGGTTCGCGGCAATGTCGTCGGCGTACAGGTGACGCTGGTACTGGTCGGGAGCGAGGATGACGATGACGTCAGCCCAGGCTGCCGCCTCGGCGGAGCTCAGCACGGTGAAGCCGGCTTCCTCAGCTTTGACCTTGGACTTGGAGTCGGGCTTGAGGCCAATAACAACCTCAACACCGGAGTCGCGCAGGTTGAGTGCGTGGGCGTGACCCTGCGAGCCGTAGCCAATGACAGCAACCTTCTTGCCCTGGATGAGGGACAGATCGGCGTCTTTGTCGTAGAAGATTTCGGTCACTTGATGGTTCTCCTTGTTCGGTTGATGTGTAAGTGGTGAAAAGTATTAGTTTTTGAAAACGCGGTCGGTGATGCTTTTACCGCCGCGGCCGATCGCGAGAAGGCCACTCTGGGCGATCTCTTTGATGCCGTATGGCTCGAGAACCCGTAGAAAGGCTTGAATCTTTCCGCTGTCGCCGGTGGTTTCAATGACGAGAGCGTCCGTGGCGACGTCGACAACGCGGGCGCGGAACAGGTTCACGGCTTCGAGCACCTGCGACCGGGTGGTGTTGTCGACCCGCACCTTGATGAGGAGGTGCTCACGGGTGACCGATTGGGACGGTTCCAGCTCCACGATCTTGATGACGTTGATCAATTTGTTGAGCTGTTTAGTGACCTGCTCCAGCGGAAGTTCTTCGACATCAACCACAACGGTGATGCGAGAGAGCCCTTCAATTTCGCTTTTGCCTACCGCGAGAGATTCGATGTTGAACCCGCGACGGGCGAACAGACCGGCAACACGGGTCAGCAGACCCGGTTTGTCTTCAACGAGGAGGGAGAGAACGTGACTCATGGTTTTACTCCTCTTCCCACTCGGGGGCGTGTTCTCTGGCGTACTGCACGGAGGAGTTTCCCACTCCCTGCGGCACCATCGGCCACACCATCGCGTCTCGGCTGACCACAAAGTCGATCACTACCGGTCGGTCGTTGGTGTCGAGGGCCAACTGAATGGCCGCGTCGATGTCCTCGGGGCGGGTGACACGAATTCCGAGGGCTCCGTAGGCATCCGCCATTTTGACGAAGTCAGGAATCATCACCGTCTGGGTACCGTCACCAATGTGGCCGGTGTTCAGGTCGGTGAAGGAGTGACGGCCTTCGTAGAAGAGGGTCTGCCACTGGCGCACCATCCCCAGCGAGGAGTTGTTGATGATCGCCACTTTGATGGGGATGTTATTGATGGTGCATGTGGCCAACTCTTGGTTGGTCATCTGGAAGCAACCGTCACCGTCGATAGCCCACACCACACGGTCGGGGTTGGCTACCTTGGCGCCCATGGCGGCGGGAACGCCGTAGCCCATGGTTCCAGCGCCTCCGGAGTTCAACCAGGAGTTGGGGCGCTCGTACTTGATGAATTGTGCTGCCCACATTTGGTGTTGGCCAACACCGGCGGCGTAGACACCCTCCGGTCCGGTCATCGCACCAATCCGTTCGATGACCAGCTGTGGTGAGAGCAGGTTGTCGGTTGGCAGGTCGTAGCCCAGCGGGAACTGTTCCTTGAGGCTGTTCAGGCGCACCCACCACTCGGTGATGTCGGGGGTGGTCTCCGCGATCACTTCGTCCCACACGATGGACAGATCGGAGATAACCTCTTTCGCGTCGCCAACGATGGGCACATCCGCGAAACGAATTTTGGAGATCTCTGCCGGGTCGATGTCGACGTGCACCACTTTGGCGTCGGGCGCAAAATCGCTCACCCGGCCGGTCACGCGGTCATCGAAGCGCGCGCCGAGAGAGATCAGCAGGTCGCTTTCCTGAATGGCAAGAACGGCAGGGACCGTGCCGTGCATTCCGGGCATACCCAGGTGTTGTGGGTGCGAGTCGGGGAACGCGCCTCGCGCCATCAGCGTGGTGACGATGGGTGCGCCAACCTTTTCGGCCAGCTCCAAAAGTTCTTTAGATGCACGAGAGCGGATGACTCCACCCCCGACATAAAACACGGGACGCTTAGCTTCCGCGAGCAGCTGCGCAGCGGCGTGAATCTGTTTGCCGTGCGCTTTGGTGACCGGGCGGTAGCCGGGCAGATCAATCTTGGGCGGCCACACGTATGGGGCAGTCTTCTGCTGCGCGTCCTTGGTGATGTCGACCAGAACCGGGCCGGGCCGTCCGGTCGAGGCAACGCTGTAGGCCGCGGCGAGAGTCGCCGGCACGTCTTCCGGCTTCGTCACCAGGAAGGAGTGCTTGGTAATGGGCATGGTGATGCCCACAATGTCGACCTCCTGGAAGGCGTCCGTTCCCATCAGGGTCGAGAACACCTGACCGGTGATGATCAGCAGCGGCACGGAGTCCATGTGCGCATCAGCGATCGCCGTCACCAGGTTGGTGGCGCCCGGGCCGGAGGTGGCAATAGCCACACCCACCGAGCCGGCGAGCGAGGAGGCATAGCCCTCTGCCGCATGGCCGGCGCCCTGCTCGTGGCGCACCAGGATGTGGCGGATGGTGGTGGAGGCCATCAACTCGTCGTAGAACGGGATGATTGCTCCACCGGGGAGACCAAAAACATCTTTCACACCCAGATGTTCCAGGGTGCGGAGGATTGCGCCGGATCCGGTGAGTACTTCCGGTTCTTTAGGCGCGCGAGACGTGGGCGGTGGCACGGGAACTGGTTCCGTGGACATGGTGTGGGTGTCTTTCTGCGGGGTGACGGTGGGGCGCACGTTATCCGGTAACCGCGCCCTCCGCTGCGGAGTGCACGAGCTTCGAATATTTTGCGAGAACACCACGGGTGTAACGCGGGGGAAGTGGAGCCCAGCCGTTTCGGCGAGCTTCCAGCTCTGCTGGTTCGACAAGTAGGTCGAGTGAGCGAGCTGCGATATCGACCCGTATCAGATCACCATCGCGCACAAAGGCAATCGGACCTGCGTCGACTGCTTCGGGAGCTATGTGGCCGATGCACAGGCCGGTTGTGCCGCCTGAGAATCGTCCGTCCGTCAACAGTAGTACATCTTTACCGAGACCCGCGCCCTTAATGGCCGCCGTGATGGCCAGCATTTCCCGCATACCCGGTCCACCCTTGGGACCTTCGTAGCGAATCACCACGATATCTCCCGAGCGGATGTCTCCTGCCGTTAGGGCGTCCATCGCGGCGCGCTCACGTTCGAACACCCGGGCGGGCCCCTCAAACACTTCAGCGTCAAAGCCAGCGGTTTTCACAACGGCGCCTTCGGGAGCGAGTGAACCCTTCAGCACGGTCAGTCCGCCTGAGGCGTGGATGGGGTTGTCGAGGGTGCGCAGCACCTTGCCGTCGAGGGGCGCCAGGTCGAGTTCCGCGAGGTTCTCGGCCAGTGTTTTGCCGGTCACGGTGAGGGCATCACCATGCATCAGCCCTGCGTCAAGCAATGCCTTCATCAGAACGGGGATTCCGCCGTGACGGTCAACGTCGTTCATCACGTACTGGCCGAATGGTTTGAGGTCTCCCAGGTGCGGGATCTTGTCACCGATGCGGTTGAAGTCGTCGAGGGTGAGTTCGACTTCGGCTTCGTAGGCGATAGCGAGCAGGTGGAGGATGACGTTGGTGGATCCGCCGAGGGCCATCGCGACGGCGATGGCGTTCTCAAACGCGTCTTTGGTGAGAATGTCGCGGGCGGTGATTCCGAGGCGCAGCAGGTTCACAACGGCTTCGCCGGAGCGGTGCGCGTAGTAGTCGCGGCGGCGGTCGGCGGAGGCCGGAGAGGCAGAGCCGGGCAGGCTGAGCCCGAGGGCTTCAGCAACGCTGGCCATGGTGTTGGCGGTGTACATACCGCCGCAGGCTCCTTCACCCGGGGCGAAAGCACATTCGATGCGCTTGGCGTCAGCTTCTGACATCCGCCCCGCTTTGACCGCACCAACGGCTTCGAAGGAGTCGATGATGGTGATGTCTTTTTCGGTACCGTCACTGAGCTTCACCCAGCCGGGTGCGATCGAGCCGGCGTAGAGAAACACGCTGGACAGGTTCAACCGTGCGGCGGCCATCAACATACCGGGGATGGATTTGTCGCAGCCGGCCAGCAAGACGGAGCCGTCGAGCCGTTCTGCTTGCATGACTACTTCAACCGAGTCGGCGATGACTTCGCGGCTGACGAGGGAGAAGTGCATTCCTTCGTGCCCCATGGAGATGCCGTCAGAGACAGACACGGTGCCGAACTGGAGCGGGTACCCTCCCCCGCCGTGCACTCCCTCTTTCGCCGCCTGCGCGAGGCGGGCCAGCGAGAGGTTGCACGGGGTGATTTCGTTCCACGAACTGGCAATACCGATCTGCGGCTTGTCCCAATCGGCGTCACCCATACCTACCGCACGGAGCATGCCGCGGGAGGTGGTGGCTTCAATGCCGTCGGTTACAACGCGCGAGCGCGGTTTGATGTCAGGAGTCTGCGTGGATGTGTCTGGCATGTTACGAGTGTAGAACTCCACGGGCAAGCACGCTTACGTGCGCGAGGCGGTTGACGCCTCGTCCGCTTCCCGGGTAGCACGATCAACAGCTTCTTCCAGTTCATCCGTCTTGAGCAGGTCTTTCCGCAGGTTGCCTGTGCGGTACCCGGCACGGGCAACCATGTGAGCAGAAATCGGGGCTGTGAGCATCTGAAACACCAGCACAGGGGCGACGGCGAGCAGGGTTGACCAGGAATGCGCTTCGAGAGCGATGGCCGTCAGCACAAACAGCAGACCCAAGATTTGTGGTTTGGTGGCCGCGTGCAATCGACTGGGAACGTCAGGGAATCGTAATAGACCGACTCCGGCGGCCAGGGTAAGGAACGCGCCCAGCAGCAACAGGAGCGCCGCGATCAGGGTCAGAGTCTCGTCGAGGTTCACTGGGTACCTCCCGGGGCGGGCTCGCTGCGGACGGGGCTGGAGTCGCGAGTCTCAACGGGAGATTCACCCATGGGCTGCTCATCCGATTCGTTGAGGCGCTCTTCGGGCGCTGTGCGGTCTTGCTTCGAAACGTAGCGGGCGACGGCAACCGTGGCGAACATGGCGGTGGAGGCCAGCACCAGCATCACAGGAATGGTGCGGGTGTGACTATTGATCACCATCTCCGCTCCAACGATCAACATCAACGTGGTGAGAAGAACGTCTGATGCAATCATCCGGTCGAGGATGGAAGGTCCGGCCACCACGCGATACAACGCCAGCATGGCACCGGCGGAGAACAGCACTCCGATGGCGAGATATAAGAAGCTCACGATCGCGACCTTTCTAGATCGTCGGCGGAGCCGAGCACCCGCACCAGCAGGTATTCAACCTTGAGGGCCTTCGCTCGCGCGCCATCGACATCCGCCTGTGTCTCCGTATTCAAGGCGTGGAGGTAGAGGATCGAGCGTTCCCGATCAACTTCAACCACCAAAGATCCGGGCACCAGCGACAGCGCGATGGAGGTGAGGGTCAGCATAAAGTCGGAGCGAGTGTCGAGCTGCACGGCCAGAATCGAGCTGTGCGAGATTCCGCTGGGCCGGATCGCTTGGAAGGCCACCTGGAATGACGCAAAAACGAGTTGCCCCACAAAGCGGGTGATAAACACCACAAACCAGAAGATGTTGAACCGGCCAGATAACTCCACCGGGGGCAAATAGAACACCCGTGTGATGATCAGGGCCAGGATGATGCCGGTGACCAGGTTCAGCAGTGAGAGGGATCCCCACAGCAGCATCCACAGAACAACGAGACCGACCAGAAGCGGGGCTTGTTGCAAAAGTCGCTGCCTGATGCGTTTGTTCTCGCTCATCGCTCCTCCTGCGGGAAGACAATATCGACGTAAGTGCTGGGGCCCTCGAGGTTCTCCCCCGCGCGACTGCTCAGCGAGAACAGTGGACCTGCGAAGACGGTCAATGCGACGCTGAGCACAACCATGCCGGCCGTTGCGGTCACCATCAACTTCGGGATCGTGCGGGTCTGCTGCATGGCGGGAGCGTTCGGTGCTTCCGACACGTTGGTCAGCATGGGTGACTCGTAGTCTGCGACATCCGCTGCTGGACGCCAGAAGGCCATATTCCACACCCGCATCAACGCGTACAGGGTGAGGAGCGACACAAAAGCGCCAGCGCCAATCAACAGGTACGACAGCGCAGTGCCCTGCTCGGCGCTCGCCTCAAACAGGGCCAGCTTTCCGATGAAGCCGGAGAACGGAGGAATACCACCGAGGTTGAGGGCCGGGATAAAGAACAGCACTGCGATGAGTGGGGAGGCTTTGAGCAGACCGCCGAGTTCGTTGATCGACGTGCTTCCCCCCTTCCGTTCGATCAGCCCTGCCGCCAGGAACAGTGTGGTTTGCACGATGATGTGGTGCACAACGTAGAAGATTGCGGCGGATGTCCCTGCCGCTGTGCCCAAGGCGACACCCAGGATCATGTAGCCGATGTGGCTGACCAGGGTGAACGACAGCAACCGTTTGATGTCTGCCTGCGCGACCGCTCCCAGCGCACCAACCACCATGGTGAGCAGGGCAACCACCATCAGCACCGGGTTCAGTTCCGGGCCAGGGAAGATCACCGTTTCGGTGCGGATGATCGCGTACACACCCACCTTGGTCAGCAGTCCCGCGAACACCGCCGTCACCGGGGCTGGAGCGGTTGGGTACGAGTCGGGCAGCCAGAACGATAGCGGGAACACGGCAGCCTTGATTCCGAAGGCGACCAACAGCATGGCGTGCAACATGATTTGCACATCAACCGGGATGTCTCCCATCCGCTGCGAGATCTGGGCAATGTTGACGGTTCCAACGGCCCCATAGATCATTGCGATCGAGCCGAGGAACAGCATCGAGGAGAGCAGGCTGACAACAATGTAGGTAACACCGGCACGGATGCGAGCTTCGGTGCCACCGAGGGTGATCAGCACGTAGCTGGCGACCAGGAGGATTTCGAACCCGACATAGAGGTTGAAGAGGTCACCGGCGATGAAGGCGTTGAACACTCCCGTTGCCAGGATCAGATACGTCGGGTAGTAGATCGAGACGGGCGTTTCGTCGTCACCGTCGGCAAGACCCTGACCGACGGAGAAGAGCAGAACTGCCAACAGGACAGCGGCGGATACCACCACCATCAAGGCCGAGAGCCTGTCGACGATAAGCACAATCCCGAAGGGTGCCGACCATCCGCCGACTTCCATCATGAGTGGCTCACCGCCGTCAACCACCACCAGCATGATCGCGCCAATGACCAGGACGATGCTCAGCACTATCAGGGTGACAAGGCGTTGCAGGCGGGGGCGCTTGCCAAAGATCAGGGCCGTTGCCGCTCCGAGCAGGGGGATCATTACGACGAGTGGCACAAGAGCGTTCATCGCTTCTCCTCCCCAGTGTGGTTGTCGGCATTGGTGTCATCGCTGGCGGCGACCGCGCTGTCGGCTGCTTCCGCGGCCGCCCGTTCGTCTTCACGTTCCAGGTCGCGGGCCTGTGAAACGGCCGCTTCCGCACGGATACCAAATTCGGTGTCCGCTGAGGCGGAGGCGGTGTTCTCTGACTCCACTCCGCTGGCGAAATCACGCATGGCCACGTCGTCTGCATCGTCGCTAACGTTGTCGTCCTTCGCGATCCGCCAGGACCGGTAGATCAACGCCATAAGGAAGGCGGAGACCGCGAAGGTAATCACAATGGCGGTCAAAATCAGTGCCTGCGGGAGTGGGTCAGACATTTCTTCGGAGCTGACGTCGCCGCCAACGATGGGAGCAAAACCAGCCTCACCGCCCATTATCAAAATCAATAGGTTGGTGGCATTTCCGATCAGCAGGAACCCGAGGAGCACCCGGGTCATACTGCGTTCGAGCAAGAGGAAGACTCCGCTGGCATACATCACCGCCATCACGATGAGCAGGACGAGGGACACGGTCATGAGGTCACCTCTCTCGTCGCGGCGGATGCGGGGTTGCTCTCGGAGCTCTCAGTTTCGGTCGAATCGGAACTGTCAGTGTCAGATTCGGCTTGTTCGGAGTCAACTTCTTGCTGGCGATCAACCTCAGAGCCGAGGCTTCGCAAAACATCCAGAGCGAGCCCGATAACCACGAAATAAACACCAACGTCGAAGATGGTTGAGGTCACAAACTCCAGGTGCCCGAATAGCCACACCTCGCCCTCAATCCACGTCGAGGTGAGCGCGTCCACCCCAAAGAGCAGGGGCACAAAGGCGGTGCCAACTGCAAGGGTCAGGCCCGTGCCCAGAAGTTTTCCGGCATCGAGTGGGGCCGCAGCGGCCAGCTCGTGGCGCCCGCCGGCGAGGTAGCGTGCAGCGAAAGCGAGCCCAGCGACGAGCCCACCGGCGAATCCTCCGCCGGGTGCGTTGTGGCCGGCGAACAGCAGGTAGATCGACAGCACGATCAACGAGTGGAAGATAAGCCGCACAACAACTTCGAGCAGGATGGATCGGTTACGAGTTGCCAGGGTGCGGCCAGCCAGAAGCCACGCCCCGCGTCCGCTGTTGCCGGAGCTGTCGTTGGCGAGGCTGGCACGGATGCGGGTGCGTGTTGTTGCCCGAAGCGGTCGGTCAGTGGTGTCGGTGCGACTGCGGAGGAAGATCAGGCTGGCAACACCGGTGGCGGCAGCGATCACAACGGACAGCTCCCCCATGGTGTCCCAGCCGCGAAGGTCAACCAGAGCGACGTTGACGGTGTTGCTGCCGTGACCTTGCTCGTACGCCAGTTGTGGCCATTCAAGTGAAATGCGGGTTGCGGTGCGCGCGCCGAGGGCAACTACGGCGACGACCGCCATCAGCACTCCCGCTGCGATGCCGATGACTGCGCGAAGCAGTCGGTGGTCGCTTCCGTTTTGCACCCCCAGCCGGGCGGGCAGGCGACGAAGCACCAGCACAAACGCGACCAACGTCATGGTCTCTACCAGAATCTGGGTGAGGGCAAGGTCGGGGGCTCCGTGCAGGGCAAAGAGGGCGGACATACCGAGTCCGGTCACTCCCACCAGAACGACTGCTTGGAACCGTTTGCTTGCCCGGGTGGCGGCAATGGATGCGACGATCATCAGGATGCCGATAGCGGCCTGCGCAGGGAAGTCCCATAGTCGAATGTCGCTCGGCCAGGTGCGGTTAAACGCGGTGGCGAGCCCTACTGCGGCGATGAGTACGGAGAGGATCACGCCGAGGTAGAACGGCAGGGACCCACGCTGGGTGAGGCTTGTGGTGCGTGCAGCTGTCCGGTCAATTGTTCCCATTACCGCGCCATAGGCGCCAGTGGCGCTGAACCGGCCGAGGATGTCTTGGGCAGCGGAGAGCCGGCCGCGAAGGAAGAAAAGGCCAAGTCCGAATATCAGGGTGCCAGCGGAGATCGCCAAAGCAGGTTCGAGACCGTGCCATAAAGCGAGGTGGTAGTCCACCTCGGCGCCGTCGGGGAACAGCGCGGCGTACTCGGCCGCGGACACATCAACGATGCCGGGCACGATTCCGAGTACAAGGCCGCTGAGGGCCAAAAGGGCGGGGGCGAAGAGGAAGTCAATGTTCTCGCGAACTTCGCGAACCTGCTCAACTCCGGCTTTGCGGAAGAAGGCGCCCCAGAAGAACCGGGCGCTGTAAGCAACCGTGAGGACGGAGCCGAGCGCGACACCGATAACGGCCACCCACCCAATTGTTGAACCCGCTGTCGCGTTCTCCAGCAAGGTGGTGAAGACGGCTTCTTTCGCCACAAATCCCAACAGCGGAGGCAGCCCAGCCATAGAGAGCAATGCCACCGCGGCAATGGTCGCCAACACGGGCGCTTCTCGACCGAGCCCAGACAACCGTCGAAGATCGCGCGTTCCTGCGCGGTGGTCGACGATGCCAATTACCAGGAACAGCGTCGACTTGAACAGTGCGTGGGCCAGGATCAGCGCGAGCCCTGCGACAGCCGTGACCGGGGTACCAAAACCGACGATCACGGTGAGGAACCCGAGCTGGCTGACGGTGCCGTGAGCGAGAACAAGTTTGAGGTCGGTCTGCTTGAGGGCAGTCCAGCCGCCGAGCAGCATGGTGAACACACCCAGGATGACAAGCACTTCGCGCCATCCGGGGGTGTCTGCGAATCCGGGAGCCATCCGGGCGATGAGGTAGATGCCGGCCTTCACCATGGCGGCAGCGTGCAGGTAGGCGCTGACCGGAGTGGGTGCGGCCATGGCAGCGGGCAACCAGAAGTGGAAGGGGAAGATCGCTGATTTGGACAGAGCGCCCACCAAGATGAGCAACACGGCAACGGTGACGAGGGTTCCCTCTGGCGCTTTGGCGATGATTCCGGTGAGTGACGAGGTGCCGGTTGAGACTGCAAGGAGAACGAGGCCAACCAACATCACCAGACCACCGAGGGTGGTCACCAGTAGGGCCTGCAGCGCAGCTCCTCGGCTGGCTTTTTTCTCGGTGTAATGCCCGATCAGTAGGTAAGACAGAACGCTGGTGGCTTCCCAGAAGACAAAGAGGAGATAGACGTCGTCGGCAAGTACAAGGCCGTACATGGCGCCAGCGAATGCGAGCAGTGTCGCAGCGAAGCGCCCCAAGTCTTCCTCATCGCTGTGGAAGTACCTGGTGCAGTACAGCAGCACGAGCGTACCGACACCGGTCACGATGAGGGACATCACCCACGACAGCACATCGAGGTGCATCGACAGCGAGAGTCCGAGTTCGCTCACCCAGCTGTACGTTTCGGTGACGATCTCCCCCGACAGAATGCGGGGACCCTGCGCCAGAGTGTAGATAAAGGCGGCCAACGGGACGAGTGCCCCAATGAAAAAGACCTTACGGCCAAGACGCGTTGCGAGAGGATGCAGAAGAATCGCGCCTGCAGCAAACACAGCTAGAAGTGCGATCACAACAGCCTCCCAGTGCGTTAGTGCGGCGAGTACACGTCGCTGGGGAGTACTCGGGAGGTCCTATAGCCGCAGTTATATTCTAGCGGAAGCATCTATCTTCGTGTGCCCGAGAGCACAAATCGCGAACGCGAAAGTTACTGCTCGTGCCTATTCCCGCCGCGGTATTCGGCCAGCAGGGCGAGCACCTGGGCGACCTGCAAGGGTCCCGGCACTCGATAGGCGGCGATGGTGTCCCCTGTGCCGCTCTTCAATCCAATGTCATGGGGTTGGAGCGCGGCGAACGCATCCTCGTCGGTCACGTCATCCCCCGCGTAGAGAACGGCGTCGGCGGAGGTGTACCCGCGGAGGTGCTCGACAGCTTCGCCTTTAGTGGTGGAACGGACCGAGAATTCGAGCACGTTTTTACCCGCACGAATTTTGAGGTCATCCAGTTCGGCCTGCGCTTCGCTCACAGCAACTAGGTGCGCCACTCGAGAATTGTGCTCGGTGGCCAGCCGGGTGTGGAGGGCGAAACCAAGCGGTTTGTGCTCCAGCCATACCTGGTCAAAAGAGTCGGCGACCTCATCGAGAACATCGTGTAGCGCCGCAACCCGTTTCTGTTCGGCTGCGTCTAACGCAATG